>DASVEA010000197.1:0-6648 GCA_036380815.1 Nitrospiraceae bacterium | reverse complement strand
AGGTGACGCTTGAGACGATCCGGCAAGCGCTGGGCTCAGCGGCGAAGCGCGTCCGTCAGGCGAAGGTCGGGTCCTTTTCGGTGGTGCTGCCAACCGTGACACCTGCCGGGATGTCATGGGTCGAGATGGCGCAAGCGATGGTTGAAGGGGCGATCCTGGGCAGTTATCAGTTCACTGCCTATCGGAGCGAGGCTGCTTCGGGACAAGACGTGGCGGGAATGAGGATTCTCATCCCGAGGAAGGGTCAGTTGCGGCAGGTCACTGAAGGGGTCCGGCGCGGCATCGCCACGGCAGAGGCCACCGTTTTTGTCCGCGACCTCTGTAATCATCCCTCCAACGTCCTGACACCCACCAGGGTCGCCAACGAAGCAAAAACCGTCGCCAAGGCTGAAGGGATCACGATCAAGATTCTAGAGCAGAAAGAAATGGAGCGTTTGGGAATGGGCGCGCTGCTCGGCGTGGCGCGCGGGAGCCAGGAGCCGCCCAAGTTCATCATCCTTGAATACAACGGAGCCAAGAAAAAAGACGCGCGTCCGGTCGTGCTGGTTGGGAAAACGATCACCTTCGATACGGGAGGGATCTCGCTGAAGCCCGCCGAGAATATGGAACACATGAAGGCCGATATGACGGGAGGGGCCGAAGTTCTGGCTTCGATCAGAGCGGCGGCCAGGCTCAAGCTCCCGATACGTCTCATCAGCATCCTGCCCGTGGCGGAAAACATGCCGGGCGGCCGGGCGATGAAGCCGGGTGATATCGTGACGACACTGTCGGGGAAGACCGTCGAAGTGCAGAACACGGATGCGGAAGGCCGGCTCATCCTGGCCGACGGCCTCGCCTATGCGATGCGCTATGAGCCGGCAGCCTTGATCGACATTGCAACGCTCACGGGGGCCTGTGTAGTGGCGCTCGGCCAATTTGCGATCGGGATGTTCGGGAGCGACGCGACGCTCAAAGAACAGGTCAGGAAGTCGGGACAGAAGGCCGGCGAGCGAGTGTGGGAAATGCCCTTGTGGGAGGAATATTTCGAACAGCTCAAAAGCGACGTCGCCGACATGCGCAACATCGGTGGCCGTGGCGGCGGTATGATCACCGCGGCGCTCTTTCTGAGTAAGTTCGTGGGGGACTGCCCCTGGGTGCACCTCGATATTGCCAGTACGGATTGGAGCGAGCGGGAACGGGCCTACATTCCGAAAGGCCCCACCGCGATTGGAACCAGGTTATTGGTGCAATACCTGATCGATCGAAGTCTCTAGCAGGATGCTGAAAAAGTCCGCCAGCTTCGTTCTCGCATCGCTCCCTGGAACCGTGAAACGTGAGGCGTGAAACGAGGGTCGTCTTGCAGCCGCGGCCTTGCTTGGGACAAGGCGCGTCCCTGGGCGAAGAATCTGTCTTGGCAGACTCAGGGCGGGAGGGTGAAATAGCCGCTAGGGTTGGGCGGATGAGAAGTCTGGCCTTTTTGAGCATCCTGCGGGAGCATACTCCCGCTGTGCTATCCCTGACAACCATCGAAGCTCTAGCCAACCAATATGGTTTTCCCGCATCCTACTAGAATTGGAACGACATCGCATGACTTCGCGCGAAAAGATCGGGCAGCTCTTCATGGTCGGGTTTCTGGGTACGTCGGTGACGACCGATCTGGCCTCGTTCATCAAAGAGTACAAGCCGGGCGGTGTTATTCTCTTCTCGCGAAATCTAGAATCCGTCGAGCAGATAGTCGAACTGACCAACGGCCTGCAAGCCTGCAGCCCCCATTCACCGCTGTTGATCTCGATCGATCAAGAAGGTGGTCGGGTCTCCCGTCTTCCGAAGGGCTTTACGATTTTCCCCCCCTGCAACCTGTTGGGCCGCTGCAACTCAAGCGAATTGGCCTACGCGGCTGCGGCCACCATTGCCAGAGAGCTGAAGGCGGTGGGCGTAAACATGAATATGGCGCCGGTGCTCGACGTAAACAGCAATCCGGACAATCCGGTCATCGGCGACCGGGCATTTGGCGCGACGCCGGATGTGGTCTGTGAACTGGGGTTGGCGACGGCGGCAGGACTGCAAGACAACAAGGTCGTGGCCTGTGGGAAACACTTTCCCGGTCACGGCGATACGAATGCCGACTCCCACAAAGAACTTCCGGTGGTCGAGGCATCGCGGGAACGATTAGAGACCGTCGAGTTGCCCCCGTTCCGTCGTGCCGTTGAGGAGGGTGTCGTGTCGATGATGACCGCGCACGTGCTCTACCGGGCCCTCGATCCTGAATTGCCGGCCACCCTCTCGCCGACCATCATCACGAATTTCTTGCGCCAGGAGCTGCGATACGACGGAGTGGTGTTGACGGATGACTTAGAAATGCACGCGATCATCGACCATTACGGCATTGAAGACGCTGCGGTTCGCGCGGTGCTGGCGGGATGCGATGTCTTGTTGATTTGTAAAGATCGGGATAGGGAAGTCGCCGCCTTCGGAGCCGTGGAGCAGGCATTGGCGGCAGGCACGATTTCCGTCGAGCGGTTAGACCTCTCGGCGGCTCGAATCGCCCGCCTGAAAAACCGGTTTGTGTCGCCTTATAAGCCGGTGACGATTTCCGACGCGAAGCTCGTTGCGGGATGCCGAACCCATCAGGCGTTGTTGCACACGATCGAACAAGTTCGGGCGCGGTTATCTAACCGGAAATATTCATAAGCGCTTCTGCGGCAATCGCCGATATTTAGGCGAGAGGCGCGGAGCCAGAGGCTAGAGGGTGACTGGAAGGAATGTCGTGCCTCATGTCACTAGGCTGACCACTACCCCCCTTGCGGGTCACAGGCCGATTCTCCTACAGTGCGCTGCATGATCCGCACATTTCAAGGTATCAAACCCACCATTCCCACGTCCTGTTTTATCGAAGAGACCGGCGTCGTCATCGGCGATGTCGTGCTAGGCGAGCACTGCAGCGTCTGGTTCCATGCTGTCATTCGCGGGGATGTGCACTATATCAGGATCGGTGCCCGGACTAACGTGCAGGATCTCTGTATACTCCATGTCACCCACGATACCCATCCACTGATCATCGGAAACGAGGTGACCATCGGCCACGCGGTGATACTCCACGGTTGCACGATTAAGGATCGTGTGTTGATCGGCATGGGCGCCATCATCATGGATGGCGCCGTAATCGGGGAAGACTCCGTAGTGGGAGCCGGGGCCCTGATCACGGAGCAGACAATCGTCCCACCCAACAGCCTGATCCTTGGTTCACCTGCGAAGGTGAAACGATCCGTCAGGGCTGAAGAGCTGGCGTGGATTAAGGAATCGGCGGAGAACTACGTGAAGTACGCAGGCCTGTACCTGGGCAGCCCGTCAAAAACCAAACCTGGCTTCCAAATATAGCAGGATAGCCGCACAAGACAGGCTGAGGTCGAGGTCAAGGTTGAGCGAAGATCAGACTCTCTTTATCTCAACCTTAGCCTGAGCCGCAACCTTCTTCGTGCTGGCAGACTTTTTCAGCATCCTGCTAGTTTCCCTTGCCGATTTGAATAAAACAGATTGGATCTCCCACCAACGCCGTCGGATAGTAGCGTGTCCCTACCCGGTAGGGTACTCGATGCCGGTGGCACCACTCTGCAATCCATATGACTTCTTCTGTGGTGGTCGTGACGAGTCCAGGCCTCGCAAGCTTTCCCATACATCGTGCAACCAATGCACGCACGATGCGGCGCTCAGTATCAAACTTCAGAGGGTCGAGTGTGAGAGGATTGCCTCGCCCATAAGACAGCGGCGACAGATGCGGGAATCGCTCAGGATCATTCAACACGCTGGCCATCCAGAGATGATCGAATCGGCCTCTCGTGCTGGCCGCATCAGCTGCATGGAACGTGATGGGAATCGAGTGGCAGGCACGGTTGAGGGCTGCGACTTCGGCTCTCCGGAGATTATAGGGTTCCACCGTCCGACCCAGCTCCATCATTTCCATAATCACAGGAGCTAGTTCCGCTACCCCGGCACCGACGTAGAGACTGCGGCCTCCCCGTCGTAGTTTCCGCCTCAACACCACGGCAACTCGACTTCCGAGACGGTTACAGAGCCGCCGCTTCGCTCGCCAAAACTCATCGCCGCCTTCATAACAGTAGACCGGCCCAAGTGCGCCGTAGTCGAGACGGCCATAGACCTCGGTCACGAGACGACGGGTTGCGGGAGCCAGCTTCGTGCGACGCGTCTTCATGGTCGTACACCAGCGATCTGAATCGCGGTTGCGGTTACCGTCGCTGCCACGTTGGAGAGAAATTCTAGATTCAGTGTGTCCACGGTATCGGTCTCACGATGGTAATGCGGATTCCGGAAGTTCGCCGTATCGGTCAACATCACGGCTGGATAGCCTGCATCCCAGAACGAGGCATGGTCGCTGCGACGAGTATGAGGCATGGCCTCCCCTCGGCCTGGCACCACCAATGACAGGGGCTTGAGCTGGGCCGCATTACGATGGGCCTCCTGTTCAAGCTGGAGCACCAAAGACCGGGATGCCTCGTTGCCCACAATGGCGAGAAAGTCTCCTTGGGTAGGCACCGCAATGGGTATACCGGGCGGAATCTGCTGCGTGCCGGCCTCGCTCTTGGCGAACCCGACACATTCCAAAATAATCGCACCGGCCAATTCTCGGCGTTCGGCTTTCAAGCGGGACGCGAATGCCTGACTCCCTAGCCGATCCTGCTCCTCAAGGCAGAATGCCACAAGCCAGACGGGTCGCGCGAGAGGTTGCGTGCTAAGGCGAGAAGCCACTTCGAGGAGGACCACGAGCCCACTTGCGTTATCATCCGCGCCCGGCGATCCGGACACGGTGTCGTAGTGGGCTCCGATCAGGAGTGGGGACAACTCCTCTCCTTGCGGGGGCCGGTCCGGGTTCTTGATCGCCACCACATTGCGATAGACCTTGCCCCACGCACTCACAAGCTGGCCGCCGGTGGCCCACCCAGACTTGGCAAACTGCGTCGCCAGATAGTGCGCCGCCTTCCGAAGCGCGCGAGGACTCGTCTCAGGATGACGCTCGACGACGAGGGCCTCAAGATGGCGGTTGATTCGAAGACGCTGGTTCACCACAAGAAAAGACTGACGGGATTAACCGGTTACGATGCAATTTCCGTCCCGATACCTTTATGCGTGAACACTTCGAGAAGAATGGCATGCGGAATTCGACCGTCGATGATATGGGCTTTGCCGACACCGCCACCGAGCGCATCCAAGCAGGCATGCACCTTAGGCAGCATCCCTTCGCTGATCGTGCCCTTCTTCACCATCCGTTGCACGTCTTTGCGAGAGACCGTCGAGAGATGGCGCCCCTTCGCATCGCGAATGCCTTTCACATCGGTCATCACTACCAGCTTTTCCGCACCCAGAGCGGCGGCCATCGCCCCGGCCACCAGATCGGCGTTGATATTGTATGTGTCCCCTTCCCGGTTGGTGCCGATCGGTGCGATGACGGGAATGTAATTGTCCTGCTGTAGTTTCCGCACTAACGTGGGATCGATAGACTGGACCTCTCCGACCAAGCCAAAATCCTCGTCCCCCTCGCCGTCATCGAGATCCTTTTCCAGACTTGCCGCCCAGGCTTTGGTCGTGAGCGGTCGAGAGAGCATGAGCCCGCCGTCCTTTCCGCTCAAGCCGACCGCAAGGCCGCCATGGCGATTCAAGAGATCGACGATTTCCATGTTGATCTTGCCGGCCAATACCATCTCCACGATTTCCATCGTAGCCTCATCAGTGACCCGCACCCCATGACGAAACTTGGCTTCGATACCCACTCGCTGGAGCATCTTATCGATCTGGGGTCCCCCACCGTGCACAATGACCGGGTTGAGACCCACATATTTCAGGAGCACGACATCCTGAGCGAACCGCTCTTTCAACGGCGCATCGGTCATCGCATGACCGCCATATTTGATGACAATGGTCTTGCCCTTGAACGTGCGAATATAGGGCAAGGCTTCGATCAGGACGTTTGCTTTCTTAATCAGTCTGTTCATATCCAGGCTCCCATGGCGAAAAAGGCGCGAAAGACGGGAAACGCGGGACGAGCATGTTCGCTTCTCGCACGCCTCGCATCTCTCGCCTGATACAGAGGGTCGTCGGCAACCGTATGATGATCATGGCTTGATGTCCTTCACGACACGCACGCTGCTTGGACGACCGGCTCGCGGATGCGTCTTATCATAGACGGCCAGGAGCTGGTCCGTGGCCAGGTGCGTATACTTTTGCGTCGTGCTCAATGAGACATGCCCAAGCATCTCTTGAATCGACCGCAGATCAGCCCCTTCATCGAGGAGATGGGTGGCAAAGGAGTGCCGCAACGTATGGGGACTCACGGAACCACCGGCAAGCCGGTTCGAATAGCGGGCCACGATGCGAGCGACGCTCCGAGTCGTCAACCGCCCCCCTCTAAGATTCAAAAAGACGGGAGCTGATGGTTGATGGTTGATGGCTGATGGCTTCAATAAAGCATGATAGTTGTGGATTGCCTTGAGGGCCACATCTCCGATCGGCACGATCCGCTCCTTCCGACCTTTTCCTCGCAGATGGACCAGCCCCTCGGACGCACGGAGATCTTCGAGATTGATCCCCACGAGTTCACTCACGCGAGCCCCGGTCGAATAGAGCGTCTCCAGCAAGGCGCGGTCGCGGTGCGACCCT
>DASVEA010000196.1:0-6976 GCA_036380815.1 Nitrospiraceae bacterium | reverse complement strand
CGTGGCGATTAACTCCAAGGTACAGAAGGCCGTGGCATCGAATTCGCTCGACACGCTGCTCGTGCAACAGGTGATTGGGCGGCAGTTCTTGCCTCCGCTGATCAACCGCATGCTCGAAGAATTTAAGATCGAGGTGCGGGCCTGTCCGAAGACCATGGCACTCATGGGGCAAATGGCGATGACCGGACATGCCTCGATCATCCCGGCAAAGGAAGGGGACTGGCACACCCAATTCCAGTCGCCCGTGTTGGCCGTCAAAATGGTTGCGGACATGGACGAGGCCTTGGCGCACATTGTGGCGCATGGACCATGTCTCACCGCCGTCATCGCGACCACGCGGTATGAGTCGGCCTTGCGGTTTACGCGCGAAGTAGATGCCAGCGCGGTGTTCGTCAATGCATCATCCCGGCTCAATGCCGGTGATAGCTACGGTATGGGCGCCGATATCGGGCTCAGTGGCTCGAGTCTCCATGCCAGGGGTCCAATCGGCCTTGAGCAACTGACTTGCGAAAAGTATGTCGCCTTTGGGTCGGGCCAACTGCGCTACCCGCATCCGGTGCCGGAGACATATTTTGACGCGATTATGCTCAAAAGGCCGTAGTCGCCTGCTGAAAACGCTCCCCAGCTTCGTTCTCAGTCGCACGAACCACTCGACGTACCCTCACCGCGTACGCCTCGTAGTTCGCACTCCATGCGGTTTCGCTGGAAAGCGTTTTGAGCAGGCGTGCCGAGGCTGCACCAATGACTAACGACTCACTATTGCAATCGCTCCATTCGCACTTGACCGGATGGGGTCTCCGGCAATTCACGTCGGACGAGACCTATTTCCAGTGGCAGCGGGAGACCCTCTCACCGGCCGAGATTACGGCACTGCATCGGCAGGTGGAGCAGAAGCGTGGCGGAACCTTTGCCGACGAGGTCTCGTTCTACGATGCCACCGCCCATCCAAATATCCTGCCGGTCCTTTATTGCCAACAATATGACTATTATCTGGCCATCGGATCGCGCGTGGCCAATCGCATCAGTGGAGCCCGGTCCATACTTGATGTGGGCTGCGGGGTCGGCATCCTGACGACATTCTACGCGAGGCAGCATCCCGACAAGACTTTTATTGGTATCGATCGCTCACCTGCCTCAATCGCGCGAGCGCAAGAACAAGCGAAGGCACTTGGTCTGACCAACGTGCAGTTTGAATGTCTCGATCTCGATCACACGACCCCCCCGCGCTCCTTTGATTTGATCCTCGCCACGCATGTCCTCATGCAAGCTGAACAGGACCCGGGCATTCCCAGTCGCAGGTGGAACACCTTCGAGCGAGCCGGCGAGAGTCAACAGCAAGCAGACTTTGAGCGACGGACGGGGATCGACACCAGGCTCGATCGAGTGCTCGCCCTACTCTCTGCACAGGGGCGCATGATCGTGTTTGAGAAAACGCGCCAGTTGTCAAGACGAGTCCCGCTGCAGCGGGCCTTGGCTGCACGGGATCTTGGCCTGATCGAGCCGCCGGAATTCATTCGATACCGTCTCGTCGAAGAAATTGTCGACGACGGACCGTTCTATGTGCTGGGGAGGGGAGCGTCAGATCAGTTTCTCTGGGATGAATCGCCCGAGCCCGACGAAGGCTGTCCGTTCGATCGAGCCACGCTGAAAACTGGTTTAACCGATCCGGACGCGCCGCTCTATGAAAACCATTGGCCTTCCGCACAGCGTGCATGGAACCAGCTGCACAATAAGCAGCTTCTCAAAGAAACCACGTGCCAGGAGCCAGACGGCCGCCAGCTACATGTCGAACTTGGTCAGGCGGAGGAGGGGGTCTTTCTGTATTGCGCTAACACCTTGGATCAACGCCAGTTGGTGCTTGTTGAAGCAGCCCGCACGGTCATGCTGGAATCCTACTATCAGGAGATTGCAAGCGGCGCGCACTAGCAGGATGCTGAAAAAGTCCGTCCAGCACAAGAAGACCGTTGTGTGGTTTGTCTGGTCTGACTGGTTTTTTGATTGAATGAAACTACCCAGACGTACGACCATCGAACCTCTAGCGTGCCAAAATATTTTCTCAAAACCTTGATAGATTTTAAATAGGAAGCGCATCGAGTTTACTTTTATCTTTGATAGGTGCAAGCTCGTACCAGTCACATTCTCTTCTTATTCAACGGGGGTCCGACCGCGCTATGGATGCCAGCCCACTCTCACCCCCTCTCCCTTCCGTGCTCATTGTGGACGATGAACCGGACATCTGTATGGGACTTGGCGATTTCCTGAAGCATAATGGGTATGCGGTTCGCGCGGTACAGGCGGGACGGGATGCTCTGCGCGAAGTCGAAGGGGGACAGATTGGGGTCGTGATTTTGGATCTTGGGTTGCCGGATCTGAGCGGCTTGGATGTCCTTCGAGGAATAAAGAAATTGGACCCCCTTCTTCCGGTTATAGTGCTCACGGCATCCACACAAGAGAGTCATACGATGGAGGCCCTCCACTGCGGCGCCTTCACCTACCTGACCAAACCCTACAACTCATATGAACTCCGATTCGCTCTCCGTCAAGTCTGTGATGCGCAAAGGTTAGTGTCCAAGGTGGCACGTGTCGAGGGTGATCTGAGTGCCAGTGAAGAACGGTTCCGAACCGTGGTCGGGACTACCCCCGACGTAGTGGTGTTGGCCGATCGCAACGGGACCATTCTCTTGTGGAATCAGGCTGCCGCGGAACTCTTTGGCTATACCGAGGGGGAAGTGATCGGTCAGCCACTCACGTTGCTGATGCCACATCGATATAGGGAGGCACATCAAGCAGGAATAACGCGGCTAGGTACAACCGGCGCGACCCGCATCATGGGGAGGACGGTCGAGCTCCATGGCTTGAGAAAGGACAGCACCGAATTCCCGTTGGAACTTTCCATCGGAATCGGAAAGACCCCCGAGGGGGTCTTTTACAGTGGAATCATTCGTGACATCACGAGGCGAAAGCAAACTGAAGAAGCGCAACGACAGGCTGAAGCGCGTTACCAAAGCGTTGTCGAGAATGCGGTGGAGGGTATCTTCCAGACGACGCCGGACGGGCGGTTTCTGATGGCCAATCCAAGTCTGGCTCAGATGCTGCACTATGACTCCCCTGACTTGTTGGTCTCGACCATCACGGATATCAACCGCCAGCTCTATGCCGATCCCGAGAAGCGAAAGGAGATTCTAGCGTTGCTCAGCCAGTCCGGCGTCGTCCGGGCTTTTGAAACAGAGCTTGTATGCCAAGATGGTGACGTGATCTCGGTGTCGGTGAACGCGCGGGAAGTGCGCGATCTGCACGGGACCCTGCTCTACCATGAAGGGACGGTCGAGGATATCAGTGAGCGGAAGCGATTGGCCGCCGATCTCCTGGAAGAAATCAAAGTTGCGGAGGTTACTCGTTGGCTTGGAGATATTGGCCACGATGTCAAAAACATGTTGATGCCGGTACTGACCGGTTTGGACCTCCTACGGGATGAAGTACAAGAGATACTGGGCCGTTTGGCCGCGGGAGGGGAAGAAGCGCAGAGCGAAGCAAGCCGGAAGGTGAGCGATGAGTTGATCGAGATGATCGTCAATAACACTCGCCGAATCCAGGACCGTGTGAGGGAACTTGCCGATGCGGTGAAGGGGGTGACGACTGCTCCAGAATTTAAGCCCTGCCGGATTTCGGTGTGTGTGGCCGATGTGATCACATCACTACACCGGTATGCCGCAGAGAAAGGTGTCTCATTGCATGCCGAAGGTCTTGAATCGTTGCCGGTTATCCAAGCGGATGAGCGCCGCCTGTTCAATGCCTTGTACAACGTGATCGATAACGGCATCCCTGAAGTTTCCGCTGGTGGATCCGTGACGGTGCGTGGACAGGTCGATGTCGGAGCGGACATGATGGTGATCTCCGTCGCAGACACGGGGAGGGGGATGCCCCCTGACGTGCGGGACGCGCTGTTTACCACACAGGTTATCAGCCGAAAAGCTGGTGGAACGGGGCTGGGAACAAAAATCGTGAAGGATGTGGTGGATGCCCACAAGGGATCGATCGAAGTCGAAAGCGAACTAGGAGTCGGTACGACGATCCGCATACGTCTTCCACTGGACGGAGTTTCCTAACGGATTGTGAGAAGGGCAGAACTGAGTCCATTGCGGCGAGTCAATCGACTGGAGAACTTCACATGACCCATTCCATTTTTTTCGTAATTGGGGTATGAAGTGGGAGCGGCGATTGCGTCGCGGTACGATATTACTCATCCACACATCAGAGGAGACGCTCAATGTCTAAAGGCATGACACAGAAGAAGATGACCAAGAAGAAACCAGCCAAGACGATGAAGGAAAAGCGCGCCGATAAGATTGCCAAGAAAAGGGGCTAATGCAGTCCGCGGTTCGGACGTCGCGAGCGCGATGGAGTGGCGTGTCTTACTTGTGATCACGCTATGGCAATACTGCCTTCTGTGCTGAACCCTGTTTTTGAGACCGTCACAGGTGAGGCTCCGGCTTCTTTCAGCTTATCTCCAAGGCCGGATGATACGAGAACCTGTTGAAGGCCTTCGGTCGTCTGATCGCCGAGAAAGTCAAACCCGATGACAGCGTAATGGAGAGGGTGACCGTGCGGCCCATCGACACGGAAGACCTGCGCGCGACTGGTTCCTTCCGGGAAATCGGCGATGTGGTGTTTGGGAAACTGCTGGCGCAAGTAGAGGCGGATTGTGTCGAATTTGGCTGAATTGCTCACGTGCCGTTTGTTTTCCTTTTCAGATTTCTCTAGTTAAATGAGCCACCATGCCTGGTTTTCCCTGCGACGCTCACGATGATCATCTGGCGACCTAGTATATGCGCTCGGTCCTTAGAAGTCAGGTTGTCAGATACAATTCCGTCGCCCGTCTCCGTTCAGAAGCAAAGACTCACGACCCAATGAATTTCTTCTAATTTTGTTTTCGAGGCGACGCTCCGGTCACTTCTTCCGATACACGTTCAGCCCAACCTTCTCCTCGCGGGTTGGAATGGTTACATTCCCCTCAGTCGAGGCAATGATGATCGTCTTCCCCGAAGCAGAGGGTCCGAACTCTTTGGACAAGTCTATCTTGATCGTCAACGTTGTCCCTTCGATGGTCATCTCCACGTTCTTCATGATGGTGCCCTCTTAGTGATGGACGAAGCGTGAGGACGCCCTGTCCGAATAATGGTGCAACCTGTACCGCGGGCAGGGGAGGAAGTCAATCCACAGAAGCACCTCACGCAGTGCCGAAGACCATGGCGTCTCTGAGTCACTGCCCAAACGGGGCTGAAGCGCTTTTCAAAATCGTCAATGCAATGTGCGCGGTGTTCTTTCCATCCGCCATCCAAATCTGTCCTTCTTGAATGGTGCAATGCAACTGCATGCTAGGCTGAGTAAGTGTGGCCAAGGCACGGCTCCCATCCAGAGGCAGATTCATCACAGCCAGATTATTCAACCGTTCGAGCATGGCCAGGTTTTTCTCCCACCACTGGTCAGCGCCACGGCCGCCATACGTATAGATGCAGACCTGTTTCGCACGACCGCAGGCCCGGCGAATGGTTTTCTCATCTGGCTGGCCTACCTCGATCCAGCGCTCGATAATGCCCGTGAAATCCTTCTGCCAGAGCGCGGGCTCATCTTCGGTGCTCAGCCCACGGCCGAATGACAAGGCCTCATGCGCGTGCAGTACGAAGGCCAGCAGACGCACCATCATACGCTCGTCAGTTTCAGACGGATGGCGCGCCAGGGTGAGGGCATGGTCTTCATAGTAGTGGCGGTCCATGTCAGCGAGTTGGATTGTCGCTTTGAAAATGCTGGCGTTCGAGGCCATGGAGTCGTGGTTCCTTGATTCCAAAAATAGTCAGGTGGATAAAACCGGCAACCTTCGCTCAGCTGTCTTTATACGCGAGGTACCACCCTTCGACCCGCTCCCGAGCCCAGGGAGTTTTGCGGAGGAACGTGAGACTGGATTTTACGCTGGGGTCATAGAGAAAACAGCGAATCGGGACGCGCCGCCCCATCTCGGCCCACCCATACTGCTCGACAAGTTCTGTGAGGATGGTCTCTAGCGTAATCCCGTGTAACGGATCGCGGGGATGAGCTGAACTCATGAGCGTATGGCGAATGACATGGGGCTGATGACCGAAGATGAAAGGCTTATAGCATATAGCACGAACGAGGAGCCACTGATCTATATCACAAGGCAAAACGAGAATCGCGAGACATGCGGGAAGGGCGCGACCTGTGACAGACCAGACAATGCATAGCAGGATGATCAAAAAGGCCGTCCAGCAAGGCCGCAGCCGATGAAAGCACCGGAGGCGTAGCTCTTCTCACCCACCCACCCCAAGCTGCCAAGACAGCTTGTTCTCCGAGTGGGCTACGTTGAGGATGCTTTCGAGGCGAGAGCGCCGCCTGGGAAAAGGCGCGTCTTGGCGCACCGGGGTTGGGTGGGTGAGAACAGAGACTTTTTCAACATCCTGTTAGATCTTGCGCTTGAGCAAGTCAGCGAGTTGGGCGAAGGGCGTGAAGGTTGAAGGTCGATCCTGCTCCCGGCCCGGCGGCGCCTCACCAGACGCGCCAGCCACTTGATTCCGCTGGTGCTCATTGTCATGGCAATAGAGACAGAGCAACTCCCAGTTGCTCCCATCGGGCGGATTGTTGTCATGGTTGTGGTCCTTGTGATGGACCGTCAGCTGGCCCAGCTTCTTGCCGTCAAATTCGCGTCCGCAGTGCGCACAGATCCACGGAAACATTTTGAGTGCTTGCTCTCGATAGGTCTGTTGCAACTGAGCCTGGGTGCGCCGTTCCATGCGAGCCTCGGAGTGGATGGCGAATGGCGATATGTTAGTGAGGGATTCTACAACAATCCGTTTCAAGATGCTCAATAAGGCCGCCAGCAAGGCCGCAGCGAACTATCACTCACTTAATAAGGGGTGGCTGGGATGATCCCAACTGCGCGCGTCCATCGAGTCCCTCTCTTTCT
>DASVEA010000195.1:0-3912 GCA_036380815.1 Nitrospiraceae bacterium | reverse complement strand
CATTGGCTGCCTTGCATGACGGCACGCAATTTCTTATCAAGAAATATGCTGTGGCGACAACACCCGGCGTCACGCTCACGGATCCTCGTCCGCTGGATCGCAAAGGGATCAAAATTCTCTCCGTGGGCATCACCGAGGCCGTGCAGGATTTTCCGGCGCTGCCTCATGTCTCGCGCGAGGTGGAGACCATCCATCAATTGTTTGGCGGCACCGTCCTCCTGAACAAACAATTTATGATGTCCCAGATGGAGAAAGAACTGAAAGCGCATCCCTACTCGGTCATGCACATCGCGTCTCATGGGCAGTTCCAGAGCGAAGGCAAAGACACGTTCCTGCTCGCCTACGATGGCAAGTTGACGATGGACCGGCTGGAAGCGTATGTGGGCATGCTTCGTTTTCGAGAAGAGCCCTTGGCCCTGATCACCCTGAGCGCCTGCGAGACCGCTGCGGGCGATGACCGAGCCGCGCTCGGTTTGGCCGGTGTGGCGATCAAGGCAGGGGCACGGAGCGCGTTGGCTTCGCTGTGGTTCCTTGATGACCAGGCTTCTTCCCAGCTGGTCACCGAGTTTTATCAACAACTGCATGACGATTCCGTGGCATCCACGGCGATGGCGCTCCAGAGAGCACAAATCAAATTTCTCGAACATCCTGAGTACAATCATCCAGCCTACTGGGCCGCGTTCTTATTGCTTAATAATTGGCTGTAGTCTACGCTTTCGCCGTGAGCACCCTTCTAAAGGCGGGCCAGTCGCATTTTGCCGTCAGCATCCTTGCGGGACTGTTGGGTGCCCTTTCCGTCCTGGGTATCCGGAGCACCTCAATCCTTGAGCCCCTTGAATTAACCGTCTACGACTGGCTGATCCAATCCCGTGGAGGGTCGGAGGGGGCTGATCCCCGCGTTGTTCTGATCACGGTCACCGAGCAGGATATTTTACATCAAGGACGGTGGCCGATTACTGATGCGATATTGGCCGAGGCGTTGACGCGGCTCGTGCAATTCCAGCCTCGTGCGATCGGGCTGGATATCTATCGTGACATCCCTGTCGATCCCGGTCATACAGACCTGAACAGGGTCTTGGTCGAACATCCCCAGATCATTACCGTGACGAAGCTTGGCGGTGGCATGGCGGCCAGTATCCCTCCGCCTCCAGTGCTGGCCGGGACCGAGCAAGTCGCGTTCAATGATATCCTCATCGATTCCGACGGAATTGTTCGCCGCGGCTTACTGTTCCAGGAGGTTGGAGACCAAACGGAATATGGCTTCGCGCTTCGACTGGCGTTGCTGTTTCTGGCTGAAGAGGGGATTGGACCGCAGCCAAGTCCGGATGATCCTGAGGAGCTTCGCCTGGGACCCAGCACCCTCCGGCGGTTTGGGTCCTACGACGGTGGATATGTCGGCGCTGACGCCGGCGGGTATCAAATATTAGTGGATTTTCACCGTGGGCAAAGCCGGCCACTCTCATTCTCATTGACCGCCCTGCTTACTGGTCAGGTCGATGCGGACGCGATTCGGAACAAGATTGTCCTTTTTGGTGTTACGGCCGAGAGTGTTCCCGATTTGTTCCACACACCGTTCAGTTCCGGGAATGACACCGGCCGTATGATTCCCGGGGTCACGGTCCATGCCCATATCATCAGCCAATTACTCGCGGCTGGGTTGGAAGGTCGTCGCCCGATTGCCACGCCCAGTGAATCCCTGGAGTGGCTGTGGACTATCCTGTGGGGTGTGATCGGTGCCGGGCTTGGTGCGTGGACTCGTTCTCCGTGGCGGCTTGCGCTGGGTTCAGCGGGCGGGCTGTTCGTTCTTGGCATCGTGGTGGTGGTGGCGTTTGTTCAGGGATGGTGGATTCCGCTCGTGCCGCCATCCCTGGCGTGGGTTCTCTCCGGGTCCGCCGTCACGGTTTGGGTGTTGAGCCGGGAGCGGAAGGAGCGCGCCATTCTGATGCACCTGTTTTCCAAGCACGTGTCGGGGGAAGTGGCTGAAGCTGTCTGGCAACAGCGCGAGCAGTTTCTGCAAAATGGGCGCCCTCGGTCGCAACAATTAGTCGCGACGGTCTTTTTCTCCGACTTCAAGGGTTATACGGCCGCTTCAGAAAAAATGACCCCTGAAGCTCTGATGGACTGGGTCAATGCGTACCTGGATGTTATGGCGGGGCTGGTGATCAAACATGGAGGTGTCATTGATGATTACGCAGGGGATGCGATCAAAGCAAACTTTGGTGTGCCACTCCCGCGGAACTCAGAGGAGGAGATCGCCCAGGATGCGGTGAATGCCGTGACTTGTGCTCTAGCCATGGAGCAGCAGATGCATCGGCTCAACTTCCAACATGAACGAGAGGGTCTCGCGACGATCGGGATGCGGATTGGGATTCACACCGGACTCGTCGTTGCCGGGAGTGTCGGGACTTCGGATCGACTCAAATACACGACGGTCGGTGATGCGGTGAATACGGCGGCGAGATTGGAAAGCTTGGATCGGGATATCGTTCAGGAGACGCCAGGTCGGCGATTGTGCCGGATCTTGATCGACGAGAGCACCAAGCGCTATCTTCGGGATCGCTTCGTGCTCGATCGGATTGGAGAAGTCAGCGTCAAAGGCAAAGAACAAACCCTTATGGTGTATCGGGTTATCAGTCACGCAGGGGAAGAAACAACTGCTCAGCAGTGAAAGCTCCCCGCGCTCCCGTGCGATGATTGCCTCTCCCGGTTTTTACCCGGCCTTTCCATCCTGAATCGTGAGGTCGAAGTTCCCAACCTCGGGTAAGTCGACCTGATCCAGCAAGTCGGCCCTGTGCTTTCGCAACGCCGGATTGGCCGGCGCCGTTTCGATCAGTTGCGAAATGGCCATCACGGCGTCATACCACAGCCCATCTGCCGCAAATTGATAAAAGGTATCGGTCGTGGGAGCCTCTGTTAGGGTTGCAGCATTCATGTCGGCGCGTTCGACTCGCTCGATGGCGCCCATCGCGATGATATCTTTGGATCGCCGCTTAGGGTCGAAAACGAGCGCGATGGACCAGATGTAGCGCTCACCAGGAATCAGTTTAACCCCATAGTCTGAGAGGCGCACCCGCTGTATTCCGGCCTTCGTGGGTACAGATAGCCGCTTTTCCAGTAGCGGGGTATCGCCTTTTTCAAGCGTCAGGGTCAATTCAACGGGGTTGGTCACTACGTCGGAGGCAAACCAATAAAGATCAGGTTGTTCACGTACGGTCAAACCGGTATGACCTGGTGCAAGCACGGACAGAATCGGGATTGACTTGTTTGTCCCTCGAGTCCCTCCTCCCACCCGCCGCCCGGCCGATGGGGCACCGAGACCGCGAGGAGGCTGATACAGGAGTGTTTTCGTAACCTGTGGACTCTGCCCTTTGACCTCCTTCGCGAGCGATGTGGGTGCGGTTGCATTTTCCTCCGCGCTCACCACAAGCGGCAGGCTGACGAGAAACCCGATTATGAAACTCCACCTAAGCAGTGTTATTTGTTTCATACAGGTACCCCCTATTTTCCCGACAACGGTGCTATCCCAACATAAGTGCAATGAATAGACCAGACAGGATCGTCAATAAAATGATCGAAATCAGAACTCAATTAACACAATAACACTATGATTGTCCAGCGGTAATAATGACGAAGCCGGCGAGTGGGAGTGCTAATCATTTCTCTCGTTAGAGCGTCTTGGCTGTGATGAAACAGATCCAGTCTGAATCGAAAATGATTCCATCCAGCAGGATAGCCAGGCGAGACAGGCGGGACGGGAGGGGGTTGATTTGGTTCATCTGGTTGGTTTCGTTCAACCAAATAAACAAAACAAACCAAACAAACCAATTAAACGAGCCAGCGAGGCGTTGGCATCCATATCCAATGATGCACGAAACCCTGCGCAAAGAGCCTGCCTCCCTGCTGCCGCGATCA
>DASVEA010000194.1:0-3588 GCA_036380815.1 Nitrospiraceae bacterium | reverse complement strand
TTGCCGGGACTGCTGCTTGGCCCGTGGGCCTGGACGCAGTTCGCCAAGACGCCGGCGACGACGCCGTTTGAGCGGACGTTGAAGGCGATCGTGTGGGTGACCGTAGGGTTCTTTTTTCTCTCGGTGTTTCGGACGAAAGTGGAAGGGAATTGGACAAGTGCCGCCTATCTTGTGCTTGCGGTCTTTCTCCTGCGACGCAATGTCCATCCCCTGATGGAAAAGGTGCCGGCAACCCTCATGGCAATCTCCTTGGCGTTGACGATCATGTTCCGTGTGTTTTTGGCACAACCTATCAGCATGCTTCCCAATTCCCGTGTCATAGCGGAAACCCATGGGTGGAAGGTATGGACGGAGTCGCTCATGAAAAACTATCCTGACTGTCGCTGGACCGCGAACAGCTACAAGATTGCGTCGAAATTAAGCTTCTACTCCGGGGTGATGGTCCCCTCGCTCAACATTCGAAATCTACCGAACCAGTACGATTTCTGGGAATTCGAACAGCAGGATCTCGAGCAGGAGGTGTGCCACTTGGACAATAAACAGCTGTTCCCAGGTGTGGCTGTGCGAATTCCTCGGGGAGGATCGTTGACCGTAGTGAAGGGAATCTCCTTGGGAACTCTACGGAAGATGAAAACCCCTTTCTGATCCATGCTGAGGCAATGCATGGATACTGTGGTCCACAGGCTCATCAAGTATCGAGGAGTGCATTGGCTCGCCTATGCGGGAACCAAGAGTTTCGGACTGCGCGCTCGAGCGGCATCATCAGCTAGGGATCAGGCTGCAGCAACAGAGGCGGGGTGAGGAGCAACGTGCATTGAACCATCAAGTGTGCTCATTCCTGTGTCTCACCGGAGGGGTTCACCCCAAGAGTCTGTGCTAATTTTGTGCTAAAAGTTGTTCAAATAGATGAGAACCATTGAAATCAGTAGAGTCGCTAGAAAGTTCCTAAGCTTTGGTATTCAAATAAAAAACGGGGAAACCATTTGAAATACCGAGCCTTTTTAAAATGGTCTTGCTCACATTCGTAAACCGCAGGTCGTCCGTTCAATCCTGATCGCCGGCTCCATTTGAAGTGTTTGAATATAGTGGACCCACGCGAAGGGATCCCCACCGCTGGTGGATTGCTCTCCGAGGTCCAGGATGCCCGCATGGCTGGTATGTCGGCTATTGCAAAATGTGGGGGATACACGGGGGGACGGGGCGCTGAGATGTCCTCGCGTATGAGCACACGCATTTAATTTTCTAACTATTTTTTGGCCGGCTACTTCAAGGCATGGCCAGGAGCGGCGAGAGCTGGCCGGAAAAGGAAAGGCTTCCAGTCAAAAGACGAATTGGGTGTTTCTGCCTTGCGGGTGAGCGCTGAGAGTGCCGCAGGTTTTCCTCCGAAGCTTGCATCGTCGTTTGCATCCCCCTACAATACGTTGGCCAGCTATTTGGGCTGGCCTTCTTTTAGAGCACGGATACTAAGCACCAGCGTTTGGGGCAGGTGATCAACGATCTGATGGAAGGGGATTAGAAGGGGAATGGAAATCTGGGGGGTAAAAGAGTGAATTGGACGACAGACAAGCCAACGAAGCCGGGGTGGTACTGGTACAAGTCTCAAAGAGACCGAACGCAGATTGTCGACCTCATAGAATGGAACAATGGGTTGAGAGTTATCGGCATCGCAGAGGGTATGTACTCGCAACTTGTGACACATCAATTTCCCTACGGGCCAGATGCTGAATGGGCCGGGCCGCTGGAATCGCCGACGTAGTAACATCGCTTTTAGTTCCTATCTGGTATCCCTAAACGGGTTCTACCCCGATATCACGGACGGTTGAGTTAAGAGTAGTTTCGCCTGTTCCTGCATTGCAAGTCTCCGCCCCTGGCGCGGATGATGCCACTGCTCCATGTTGTCTACGAGATCGAGCCCGGGCATTGGCTCTCGTCCGGTCATACTGCCGATTTACCCTCCGCTGAAAACCTCCTCCTTTGTGCCATGACACCCCTCCTGGCCCAGTATGAGCCGTAACGAGGTGTCAGGAAAAGCGGAGCAGAACCCCCTATGCAATGCCCGACTTCGTCGGGAAGCCGTTAGCTCTAAGGGCGACAGCGATCTTGCGCCGGCCATGGGCTACTGCGCTATGTGCCAGAATGAGTCGAAGGCCCTCTTGCTCGGCCGCGTAAAGGTTCTGTTTCCACATTGCATGTTCGTGGCAGTGTTTGGAATTCGACTCGTACCCATTGAGAACGGCCGTTCAGCTGCTCTGAACGCCCGTTCATAGTCCGGGCTTGATGATTCCTCCACTCTGGCTGTCTACCTATCCGGCCAATCGCGAAAAGACTCTCGTACCAGGCACTTCGACGAAATCGTCCAGCCTCACTGTTCTCGGCACGTTCCGTGCTGATGCGACACAGTGAACCTGAACTGAGTGCCTTGAAGGAGATGCCCCGGTAATCCGCAGGTCCCAGATTCGAGTCCAAGTCGGGGGGCTATCCACGGACATCCGAGGCTATTATCATCGTGGCAACGAAACGGGCGGATCACGTCGTGTGGCCGTTGCAGGTCGGAAAACAGGGAGCCGTCTCGTTGCTGGAGTTCAATGTTGCGCTGGCGGCGGAAGCTGATGTTGTGGATACCATTGTGTCCTATTCCATCGTGGGGAGGTAAGCCATGCAGACCGCATACTGGGAGATGCCGTGGTTTCGAGCGTTGCGCGCAGTGGCCCTTATGCTGGCAGTCGTGTTGGGTCTGGAATGGACCGTCCCGCTCGGCGGGTACGCCCAGCCGAACCAGGGGCCGGCTTCCCCACCGACGGCGAGCGTGGGGAATCAAGAGCTCCCGCCGGTGCAAGAGGCGGCGGTCATCGAAGAGCCCAAGCCGCTCTACAAAAAATGGTGGTTTTGGACCATCGTGGCCGTTGTCGGTGTCGTTATTATTGCCCTTGCGACGGCCGAGAGCGAGGGCTCTTGGGGCTGGGGCACCCCACCATCGTAAAAGTTGAACGAATCTACACGGAGGTGGGGAGAGCGTGTCCAGCATGGTTGAAGGGTGCCTCTCCTCACGATTCACGGCTGTTCATGCGTGCCGCTCGTTCGATCACATCGCTGCGGATCGGTACTTTGCTTCTAGCAGGCTTACATTCTTCACTCCCTGTGAAGTACCTCGTTGTCCAAAAATCGAGAAATAGTTGGCCGGATGGTCTAAGGACGCTAATATGCGGAATCATGCTGAAGCATCACATCATGACTGGTCTTGTGCTCGCCTTTGTGGCGACATGTCCGGCTCTCTCATGGGCGGACTTTGGCGCGAGAGTCGTCACCGTCCATGAGGGCGATCGTCTGACGATCCATCACGAGGGCCGCAGTGAGACGATCTATCTCAAAGATATTGATTGTCCCGAACTCAAACAGCCCTACGGGAAACAGGCGAAGCACGCGATTGCAGCCTATGTGGGAAACCGTGAAGTTGTGGTTCGCGCTCTTAAGCGGGACCGGGATGGCCGGGTCACTGCCGAAATTCTTCTTCAGGATGGGCGCAATGTGGGGCATGAGCTGCTGAAAGAAGGGTTGGCCTGGTGGCAACGATCGGCCTCCAACGATACC
>DASVEA010000193.1:0-2529 GCA_036380815.1 Nitrospiraceae bacterium | reverse complement strand
AAGTCCGGTCTGTCTGGTCTATCTGGTTTGTGTTTCTGGTTGAATTGGTTCATCTGGTCTCTCTGGTTCATCTAGTCCATCTGGTTTGTCTGGTTCCACCAATAAACAAGACAATCCAAACAAGCCAATAAAATCAAACAGACCAGCAAGATTTTTCAGCATCCTGCTAGTGTCCCACCCGAGTGGCGAACTGCGCAAAGAGCTCCCCCGTGAGGTATCTGGTATTGGTTGGGTCGCTGACATCCTTGCGGCGAAGATAGTCGTTGAGAATCCGGCCATCGGCGGTTTTGTGGACGTGAGGCAGGGCGAGATTCATGTGGTAGCGTTCGATAGCGGCAGCCACGCGACTGATGAAGACCACAGTGCCATCAGGCTCCTGCCGCTCGACGATCCCAATGTGCGTCAGTGGGTCATTCACCTTGCCATCCCCGTTGTAGTCCCATGTATTATTGAAAAACACAAGATCGCCGGGGTGAACAACCGGTCCCTGGTGGAACGTGCCTTGTTGCCGTATGTGCGTATGGATGAGACGGACGCCATTTGCTTCAGTATCGATTGCGCTGCTGCCGTACAGATCGATCCCGTGCTTGAGAAAAACCGCACGGGTCACCCCCGCGCAGTCGTAGGCGATGCGTCGGCCGTTGCTCTCAATCGTTTTGGCGCCCACGAGTTTAGCCGCTGTCCGCACGATCGCGTTCCGGCTCGGCGCGCGCTCGACGGATCGACAACATGGACGCGCTTCCGGTGGCGATGCGCGAGGGCGTTCGACCGGTGGCGTGGTACAGCCCACGAGCGTCACGATTGCGATAGTGGCCATGATGAAAAGGAATCGCATCGGCCTCACCGAACGTTGACAAACCGGCCTTGGGCCGTCTCCCGGAGCTGATCGATGTCTTCACGCCGGGTGACGGAGAGGGGCACGGTGTGGGTCAATTCTTCAATCAACAGGTCGGTCGTCAGCGGTGTTTTTTGGTGGAGTGCGCGATAGAGGCCTGCGACCACAGCCTGTTCGATTTCCGAGCCGCTGAAGCCGTCGCTGGCGCTGACGATCTTGAGCAGATCGAACTGTTTCACGTCCTGCTTCCGAAGACCCAGATGAATCTTCCAGATGGATTCCCGCTCGCTGTCGTCCGGCAGGTCCACGAAAAATATTTCATCGAATCGGCCTTTGCGAAGGAGTTCGGGGGGAAGCAACGAAAGATTGTTGGCGGTGGCCACGACGAAGACCTCTTGTTTCTTCTCTTGAAGCCACGTGAGAAATGCGCCGAACAGCCGGCGGCTCAAGCCTGCATCGGCCTCGCCGCTTCCGCCCCCCGCGGCCATCGCCTTCTCGATTTCATCAATCCAGAGGACGATGGGCGAAAGCGACTCAGCCATCTCGATTGCCTTGCGAAAGTTCTTCTCCGACTCACCGACGAATTTATCGAACAACCGGCCTGCGTCAAGCTTGAGAAGCGGAAGCTGCCATTCCCGCGCGATGGCCTTAGCGGCCAGCGATTTACCGCAGCCCGGCACGCCCACGAGCATGATGCCGCGTGGGGGTGTGAGATTGAGCGCCTTGGCTTCTGAGGTAAAACCAACTTTCGCGCGTTCCAGCCAGGATTTCAGATTGACGAATCCGCCCAACTCAAACCGGTTGTCTTCAAGGGGATAGTATTCAAGCAGACCTCCATCCTTGATGGCCTGCACCTTGCGCTTCAGGATCTTCTGCACGTCATCGGCGGAGAGTGTGCCGTCTTCGACGACGCATTGCGTGATGACTTGCCGGGCCTGATGGAGCGTCAGCCCCTGCAAGGCGCGGAGGATGGCGTCACGCTCGCTGGCCGAAGGGCCCTGGTCTGCCGCCTTGGAGTCGCTGATTGAGCCAAGGATGCTTTTCACGACGGTAGTCGACCGTGGGCGACGGGGCGAGGTTCTGGGAGCGAGCGATTGCACGACGCTCTGGAGCATGGATTGAAGTTCGTCTCGATCCGGCAGTTGCAAGTCGAGTCGGAGGACGATCTTCTCGATGTCGAGCGGCAGGGCGATGGGATGGCCGGTGATCACGCAGGTGGCACGCGAGCGATTGTAGATGGCCGCGACTTCTCGGAGTTGGCGGGCGACTGCGGGATCTTGTAGGTGCGGCGCGAGATCCTTGAGCCAGAAGACCGCCTCGACCGTCAGGCCTTGCAGATGTTGGAGGACAGCCAGAGGTGTGGCTGTCATTCTACTGAGTGTCGGTCCGTCGTCGTGACGGGTGAGGCCTCTGGTAACGGACCATTCGAACAGCGGCATGCGTTCCTGGGCAGCCACTGATTGCAGCAACGCTAGTACCCGCTCTTCCTCCACCGTCTCGATGACGATCAGCGGGTGGGAGGAGCGAATGAGGGTGCGGAGATCGTGCACGCTGGTTGAGAGAGCCATAGGAGAGAAATGCTAGCACGAGGCTCGTACCTCACCAAGGAAAGGGAGCTTTGCTGCGGGCTAGGGGGTAGTGGAGGTCGATGATTTCGCGCAGCGAAAGCCGATCGTAGCCGAACGTTGATCCGG
>DASVEA010000192.1:0-10013 GCA_036380815.1 Nitrospiraceae bacterium | reverse complement strand
GCGTGCCATGTCTGTTGCCTTCCTGATGAGCGGCTCGTTACAATTAAACGGCGCGGAGGTGCTTCAATGAATCATGTGACGGTTCAAAATCCAGAAGACATTCTATCCATGCTGGCCGAGGTGTCCCTGCGAGGGTCTGGTTTTGTAACGGAATGTCTCCTCGACTATGTGTTGGAAGAAGGCTTCACGGAGCCGATCTTTCTCAATGCCAGCGGGGAAGACCCGGATGCCTATTTTAAAGGCCAATCGTCTGCCTGGGCGGTGTATCAGATCCGGGAATGGAAACGTGTGTTGACCATTTCTGGCGGTCCCGGCAAAGAGCGCCGCGTGCAAATTACAGAAACCCCCTAGCCCGTGGATGAGTGTAAGAGGGATGCAGGGGAAAAGCAACGAGTCTAGGGGGTTCAATTGCCAGTGACTGCTTTGAGTATGGAGTGTGTCACATGCCGATGATCCGTCTCACTGAACCGCAGAGCATGGGTGAGTTAGCGATGATCACGAGTCTGCTGGAGGGCAGCGGCATTGCCTACATGGTTCAGAACGAACATGTGAGTAGCTTGTATCCCGGACTTCCGATTCTCAACTCGCGTGTCATGGTCGACGAGTGCGATCAGGTCCATGCGGAAGCGCTGCTGAGCCGACTGCGGTTGGCAGTGCGTGATGTCTCGTCGCAGCCGTAAGCAGACACTAGCAGGCTGTGGAAAGCTATTTTTTGTCATAAGAGCATTAGATGGTCCGCACGTCTGGGACAAACCCGGTCTATCTGGTTTGTTTTGTTGCGTGACCCAGAGAAGCCAAACAACCAAACAGACCAAATGAACAAGACAGGCCAGCGGACTTTTTCAGCATCCTGCTACATTCGCGGCTTTGGGCTGTGCGGATTGGACGGGGACTGAATGGGAAGCCGTTCGCCTGAGCCTTGGAACCATCCGCCGGTGAGGGTGCCTTCTTCAAAGTACAAATAGCGGTGTTTCACCACCGCTGCGCTTTCCCAATCTTCAAATATCCATTCCTCGCGACGGATGCCTTCTTTGGTGAACGTCGTGTTGATCGTTTGTGGCCCTCCCCAGGCCTGTAACACTTGCTCTTTCGACATGCCGACCATGACCCGATGTTCCACGATATGTTGTTGAAAATCCGGGTCTCTGAGTTGCGCAATGAGCGGCCAGATCACCATGAGAAGAACAAACAGGCCAAGTCCTGCGTAGATGATAAGACGAACCGGGCGGCGTCGGATGAAGGGGATCGGTTCTTCCAGATCAGATGGAGAGACGTTCATGGATTCATGGATAGCCGCGGTGGTGTGAAGCATGATGCGGCGCATCGTAGCAACGTGAATTGAAAAGAGTCAAGCGACGCTCCTGGTTTTCCTTTATTAATCAGTGCGATATAGGAAGTGCGCTATACTGGAGTAGTGCAAACGCTGTGGTGCTCTGGAGAGTCTGTGATGATTCCTGGATCGAAGCAGGGGAATAACCCGAGGCGACGGATTCTTGCGATATGGCTCCTGGCCGTCACGGTGAGCTGCGTCATGCCGCTGGTTTCAATTGAAGCGTTGGCGACCACGATGTATTCATATATCGATGAGCAAGGCGCACCCGTAATCACAGATAATATCAACACGATTCCTGAACGGTACCGTGCAAGGGTCAAAACGACCGATCAGATATCGACTGCTCCCCAAACGCCTAGCACCATTCAGGAGCGTTTGTCGAACTTTGGGAGGCAGATTCGAGATATGGTTTCCGGAGCTGCCCCCAACATCTCCGGGCTCTCTCCTTCACAGTCGGAGATTCTGACCTATGCTGGTCTTGCGGCGACAGTACTGCTCGTTGCCATGTACGTGAGTAAAGGTCAAGCGGTCCGCCTCCTGGCTTTGTGGTGTTTGATCATGCTCGGTCTTGCTACTCCGATTTTGATGTACGTGTCGAAAGATGGCCCGATGGATATGATGAAGTACAAAGCCTCTCAGGTTGAGAAACAGCACCAGAACCGTACCCAGCAGATTCCGTAACTCCTCTTAGAGATCCCCGAAACCAGTCATGAATGTCGGCTAGTCCGCATATTTTGGGACAGGTATCTTCTTGGCCGTGGGTGGCTGAGGAGCGAGCGCGTGCTGAGAGAATTCTCGCGAGTAGGGATTCAGGATGGGGTCATGGGTGTGTCGCTGGCGTTGCTTCACAAGGTCGATACTTTGAGTGCTGATTTCCACTCGATCGATCAGCGCCTTGGTCGTAAGCGGGTCCGGCAGGCCTTGCAAAGAGAATAGCTGGTAGGCCAGGGTCCACTCCAGCTTGTCCCTGGTTGCCTCTTTCACAATAAATCGAGCCTGTGCTGAGGCGGCGCCTTTAAACAGCAACACCCAAATATTCGACCGGAATGAAGGGGCTGCGGGATCCTCTGAAGGATGAAACTCCGGGACGAGTGCAGGGATCTGGGCGAGGGGTACAGCGGGGGAGAATTCGATATCGACGAGCCGAACGAATAACGTTCGATTCTCGGTTTCATCATTAGGATCGACGGTGTAACTGAACGAGTATCGCACATCGATGCCATCCCGTGTGAAGGTATAGACATCCTCGCCATTTTCCGGCGAAACGAGCTTCCGAAAATACTTCTCCCAATCGTTGATGGCGTAGTAGCTAAAGACGCGCAGCGCGGACTTTCGATCGCGCACCGCCTGCGGCATCCCGAGTTTTTGATGTAATTCCGTTTGTGTAAGCCCGAGGTACCCATCCTCAAAATAGGGAGCTGCCAGGACTGCAGAAGGTGGGAGCCAGATGCCGGCGGTCGAAAAGAAAAACAGGAAAGACGAGAAGATGGTAGTGATGGAAAGGCGCGGGAACACGGTTTCTCTCCAGCTGGTAGCGGAATCGTATCGGTGGCGTTCCCTCTTGTCAAGGCGCTACGATCTGGATTGCTTGCTGGTGTAAGAACCTGTCAGTTATGATGGCCCGACTTCCTTCACAATCACGGCGGACTCGATCGCGGAGACAGGTCGTATGAGTGCCTCGTTAGACGCCTTACTGCAACAACGTATTCTGGTCCTTGACGGAGCCATGGGGACCATGATCCAGCAGCGGAAGCTGGACGAAGCCGCGTTTCGGGGCGAGCGGTTCAAAGATTGGAAGAAAGATCAGCGAGGGCATAACGATTTGTTGAACCTCACGCAGCCCGCCATTATCGAGGAGATCCATCGCCAGTATTTCGAGGCCGGCGCCGACATCGTGGAGACGAATACCTTCAACTCGCAAGCCATTTCCTTGGCCGACTACGGCATGGAGTCATTGGCCTACGAGATCGCGAGAGCCGGGGCGGAATGTGCCAGGCGTGCTGCGGAGCAGGTCAAGATTACAGCGCCTGGTCGGTTCTGCTTTGTGGCCGGTGCGATTGGACCTACGACGAAAACGTCGTCTATTTCGACTGATGTCAACAATTCGGCGGCGCGCGGCACCACCTATGACGAACTGGTGACGGTCTACTACGAGCAGGTCCGTGGCTTGTTCGACGGCGGAGTCGATCTTTTGTTGGTCGAGACCATCTTCGATACGCTCAATGCAAAAGCCGCGTTCTTTGCCATTGATAAGTTTTTCGATGATCACCATATCAGGCTCCCCCTCATGGCCTCGGTGACGTTTATTCAAGCCGGCAGCAATCGCGGGGTGACAGGCCAAACGATCGAAGCCTTCTGGAATTCCATTTCCCATGTGCCCTTGCTCAGCGTTGGCATCAACTGCGCGTTAGGCCCCAAAGAAATGCGCCCGTTGATCGAAGAGCTCTCGCACCTGGCTCCGATCTTTGTAAGCTGCCATCCGAATGCCGGACTGCCCAATCCGTTGCTGCCGACGGGATTTCCAGAGACACCAGATAGTCTGGCACCCCAATTGAGAGACTGGGCGCAGAATGGCTGGCTGAATATCGTCGGTGGCTGTTGTGGGACAACACCAGGACACATCAAGCTCATTGCCGAGGCTGTACGAGGTCTTCCTCCGCGCGTCCCGCCGTCCATCGAGCCCCATACCAGGTTAAGCGGGCTGGAAGCGGTTACGATTCGTCCGGAATCGAACTTTGTCAATATTGGCGAACGGACCAACGTCACTGGGTCACCGGCTTTTTCCAAACTGATTCTAGGAAGCGATTATGAAGCCGCGCTCTCGATAGCGCGACAACAGGTCGAAGGGGGAGCCCAGATCATCGACATCAACATGGATGAAGGCATGCTCGACTCCCAAGCTGCCATGGAGAAGTTCCTACGATTGGTGGCGTCGGAACCGGATATCTGTCGTGTACCCATCATGGTGGATAGTTCGAAGTGGGACATCCTCGAGACGGGTCTTAAGGAAATCCAGGGCAAGCCTGTCGTCAATAGCATCAGCCTCAAAGAAGGCGAAGCCAAGTTTCTTCAGCAGGCCAAGTTGGTTCATCGCTATGGGGCTGCCGTGGTGGTGATGGCCTTCGATGAGCGAGGCCAGGCCGATACCTATGAGCGCAAGATTGAGGTGTGTGAGCGGGCCTATCGCCTCCTCACAGAGCGCATCGGCTTTCCAGCCCAGGACATTATCTTTGATCCGAACATCCTTACGGTGGCGACCGGCATTGAGGAACACAATAATTACGCGGTGAACTTTCTCGAAGCTACGCGCTGGATCAAGCAACATCTTCCGCTGGCGAAAGTCAGCGGCGGCGTCAGCAACATTTCCTTCTCTTTTCGCGGCAACAACCGCGTGCGCGAGGCGATGCACGCGGCATTCCTCTATCACGCGGTCAAGGCCGGCCTGGACATGGGCATTGTGAACGCCGGACAGTTGGCGGTGTACGAGGAGATTCCCAAGGACCTTCTATCGTTGGTCGAAGATGTGCTGCTGAACCGGCGGCCGGATGCGACCGAACGATTGGTGACGTTTGCTGAGACCGTCAAACAACAGGGCAAAGCGGCGGTGAAAGACGATGAGTGGCGCTCGGGCACCGTCGAGGAGCGCCTCTCTCATGCGCTGGTGAAAGGCGTGACCGATTACATCGAGCAGGATATCGAGGAAGCTCGACAGAAGTATGCCAAGCCGCTGCATGTGATAGAGGGGCCACTGATGGCCGGGATGAACATCGTGGGGGACCTGTTTGGGTCCGGCAAGATGTTTTTGCCTCAAGTGGTAAAGAGCGCCAGGGTCATGAAGAAAGCCGTGGCTTACCTCATGCCGTTCATGGAGGCTGAGAAGCAGAAATCAGGTGCGTCGAGCTCGAATGGAAAAGTCCTTCTTGCCACGGTTAAGGGCGATGTGCACGACATTGGGAAGAACATCGTCGGGGTTGTGCTGGGATGTAATAACTACGAGGTGATTGATCTTGGGGTGATGGTACCCTGTGAAAAGATCTTGGCGGCGGCACGCGAGCATGGGGTACAAATCATAGGGCTGAGCGGACTCATTACTCCATCGCTCGATGAAATGGTGCACGTGGGACGCGAGCTGACGCGCGAGGGCTTTGACTTGCCGCTACTAATTGGCGGTGCCACCACGAGCAAAGCCCATACGGCCGTTAAGATTGCCCCGGGCTATAACCATTCCGTGGTGCATGTACTGGACGCCTCGAGAGCGGTGGGCGTCGTCGGTAGTCTGGTGAATGCCGACTTGCGGGCTGACTTCGTCAAGAAGATTCGTACCGACTATGATCAGATACGCCAGATTCATCAGGACCGGGGCGCCAAATCACTCTGGACGTTGGCGCAAGCGCGGGCCAATCGATTCCAATCCAATTGGGCTGAGGTCAACATACCCATACCGGCCTTCACGGGGGTGAAGGTGGTGCCACAGCAGCCGTTGGATCAGCTGATTCCCTATATCGATTGGTCGCCGTTCTTTCACACGTGGGAATTGCGCGGACGTTACCCGACTATTCTGGAAGATCCTGTCGTGGGCTCAAAGGCCAAGGAGTTGTACGACGATGCGTTGACCTTGCTCCGCAAGATTGTGGATCAACGGTTATTCACCGCCAATGGGGTGTATGGGTTCTTTCCTGCCAACAGTCGTGGCGATGATATCGAGGTCTACACCGATGACCGTCGCACGGCGGTCTTGACGACGTTCCACACCTTGCGCCAGCAATCGGAGAAGCCGCAAGGGGAGTGCAGCTTTGCGCTGGCGGATTTTGTCGCACCGAAAGAGTCCGGCCGTGCAGATTATGTCGGAGCCTTTGCCGTGACGACGGGAGTCGGGGTGGATATTTTATGTCGAGAGTTCGAGCGTGACCACGACGATTATAATTCCATCATGGCCAAAGCGTTAGCAGACCGTTTGGCCGAAGCATTTGCCGAGTGGCTCCATGCGCGTGCGCGGCAGGAGTGGGGGTACGGTAAGGAGGAGCGTCTGACGACGGAGGACCTGATTCGCGAACGCTATCGTGGGATTCGTCCCGCGCCTGGGTATCCGGCTTGCCCTGACCACACAGAGAAACGGTCGATCTTCGATCTCTTGTCCGCAGAACAGCACACAGGAATCACTCTGACTGAAAGCTTCGCGATGTGGCCTGCCGCCTCGGTCAGCGGTCTCTATTTCGCTCATCCGGAGGCCAAGTATTTTGCCGTGGGGAAGATCGGAAAAGACCAGGTGCTCGACTATCAAGCGCGAAAAGGGCTTCCCATTTCAGCGCTGGAGCGGTGGTTGGGGCCGAACCTGAACTATGAACCCACTGGAAGATAAGAGGTTAACGCACAGGATGAGCGAGCGTCTCGACAACGAGGCCCGCTAGCATCCTGCTAGGAGACTTCTGCCAATACGGTGTGTTGAACGGGTCTCCCGATCACCGCAGTCAGTGCCGTCTTCACCCACCGATATCGTTCTTCTGCCCAACGATTCACGTCTTCTGAATCGGTAAAGACCAGCTCCCAGGCTTTAGCGGCGTCCAGCATCAGTAACTGGTGCTGGTGATTATTGCCGGACACATAGACGACGAGCACGGCAGATTTGCCGGTGAGGCTGATATCCGTAAACACGTGCAACGTGGCGCCATCCGGCAAGGTGATGTCGCGAGAGGCGGCCTCAACGAGGGGATGGTACAGCCGCTGAAGAAATTGGGACGTCACTTCGTATGCGTTTGTCGCACTTAAGAGGCGGGGATTTGGTTTTTCTCCAAACAGGTTCTCGGTCAGATAGGTCGCAGCTTCCCAGGTCGGCATGACTCCGGACGTGACCAAGGATTCGCACAGATAGGCGATCCAATTGCGTGTCGTCCCCTGTTTGCGGGCCGCCGGTGCCTTCTTTGCCATGATCGGCAATCCTTTCGAGAGCGTGCAATATTGTGGGTACAGGGCCTGAGAATCCGTGCGTTCGTCTGTATCTGACGAGATGAGGAAAGTATATCGGCGGGTGGAAAACCGGTCAACGAAATGATGAAAAGGCTCCTAGGACTCGCGAATCATTTTGCGCGGTGGTTGGTCGGCATACTGGCTATGGATGTGCTTGATGTCGTTCAACGAGGCGAAGAAGACGTCGAGGAGTTCGGGATCGAAATGTTCCCCTCGATGTTTGGTCATGAGGTCGACGGCGTGATCGAGGGAGAAGGCGGGCTTGTAGACCCGTTGTGTGGTGAGGGCATCGAAGGCATCGGCGATCGCAGCGATCCGTCCTTCTACTGGAATCGATTCGCCTTTCAACTTGCGCGGATATCCGTTGCCATCCCAACGCTCATGGTGGGTCCAGGCGATCGATGCCGCGACTTTGAGTATCTCCGCATCCGATCCGCTGAGGATACGATAGCCGATCTCCGCATGTTGAGAAATGACATTGAATTCTTCCGGTGTGAACTTGCCGGGCTTGAGAAGCACATGATCTGGCGTGCCGATTTTTCCGATGTCGTGCATCGGACTGGCCGTGCGGATCAAATCACACCGTTCAGAGGACAGTCCATACTTCCTCGCGAGCAATTCACAGTAGTGGCTCATGCGCTGAATATGCTGTGCCGTGGCACTGTCCCGGTATTCGGCGGCGATGGCGAGTCGTTGAATCGTTTCCTCTCGTGAGAGACGCAGCTCCTTTTCGCTTCGCTCGAGCCACTCGAGCGCTTGCTGGAGAGCCATCGTTCTGGTTCTGACGATATCTTCCAGGTTCTCCCGGTGCAGGCGATTTTCAAGTTCAAGCCGGCGGCGGCGGAGCGCATTGGCCACATCGATCATGACTTCATTAGACTCGAACGGCTTGACGATGTATCCAAAGGCACCCATGTCCAGCGCAGCGTTCGCCAGCACCGAGCTTTCGAGACCGGTCACCATGATGACGGCGATGTGGGGATGCTGATTTAGAATATTGCGGACTAGATCCATACCCGACTCACCCGGCATATTCACATCGCATAACATCAACGCAAAAGGTTGTTCATCCAGCCGTGTTCGTGCCTCACGCGCATCGGAAGCGAGGACCGTCTCATATCCGTGGGTTTGAAGCATGTATCCCAGCAGCCGACGGATCGGTTCTTCGTCGTCGACGATCAGAACGCGCTTGAGTTCAAGGAGGGCTTGCTGGGCAGATCGGTCAAGAAGCAAAGTCATGATTTGCGAGGTTCACGAATTTAACAAATGACTAAGTCGGGAACTGTCTAGGCTCGGTGGATCTTCGTTTGTGTCACGATGTTTAGAGGTCTCAAGAGAACTGTAAGATCATGTGCACCTTTTGTGCCAATATATTGTGAAAAGCCGCACGTTGTGGGCGACTTACAATATGACGTCTTCTTAGCCCGGTAGCAGTGGGATGCCGTGCTGTGACTGTATTTTCAGGGGTGGCAGTTGCATCATTGCTCGAGTTCCAAGTGGGCCAGCTCCTGGAGTGAGCACACACCTGTACAGATTTCGCCGTTCGCACCGCAACCTTTGTACATATTGATCGGCGGGAATGATCAAAGGCGCGCGCCATTATCTATAGCCTCCATGAGCTGACTGAGATACCAGGCCAGTTTCATTGCGCTTTCACAGGGCCTTCACTATAATCTCGGGCATCATGAACAGGTTTCAGCAATGAGTAGTGCAGCGGGACTATTGCGTGTCGATGGACGACGAAAAGACCAGCTTCGTCCGGTGAAGGTGACGCGGAATTTCATTAAGCATGCCGAAGGGTCTGTGCTGATCGAAATGGGCGACACCAAAGTGATTTGTGCGGCTTCGATTGAGGAGAAAGTGCCTCCCTTTCTGAAGGGGAAAGGACAAGGATGGGTGACGGCAGAGTATTCGATGCTCCCCCGTTCGACTCACGAGCGATCCCCGCGTGAAGCGGTCAAAGGGAAGCAGGGTGGCAGGACGTTGGAAATTCAACGCCTTGTCGGGCGAGCCCTCCGTGCGGTGACAGATATGGGCCAGATGGGAGAGCGGTCAATCTGGCTCGACTGCGACGTTATCCAGGCCGACGGAGGGACCAGAACGGCTTCTATTACAGGAGCGTTTATTGCCCTAGCCGACGCGTTTGCAGTCCTTAAGACGCGAGGCCTGATCAAGAAACGTCCTTTGACGGACTACCTTGCTGCCATTAGTGTAGGGAAGGTCGGTGGAGAAATCCTCGTTGACCTAGCCTATATCGAAGACTCAATGGCCGATGTCGACATGAATGTGGTCATGACGGGACAAGGGCGCTATGTCGAAGTCCAGGGCACAGCGGAGCGGACCCCCTTTGCCAAACAGGAAATGGATGAGTTCATGGCGATGGGATGGAGCGGAATTCAGACTCTCACTGCGCTGCAGAAGGATCTGATCGGGGAGTTGGAGTAGGGAAGAGACAATGATTCGTGAATTGGTGCTCGCGACTCGCAATCGCAATAAGGTGATAGAACTCGTTGCACTGTTAGGAGATCTGGGCATCAAGATTCGTACACTCGATGAATTCCCGGATGCCCCGGACGTGGTCGAAGACGGGACCACGTGCGAGGCCAACGCAGTAAAGAAAGCGCGCGCTATTGCCGAATTCACAGGCCTGCCCGCTGTCGCCGACGATACGGGGCTGGAAGTGGATGCGCTTGGTGGGCGGCCCGGTGTCTATGCG
>DASVEA010000191.1:0-2116 GCA_036380815.1 Nitrospiraceae bacterium | reverse complement strand
GTCCGTTCATCACGATGGCACCAGACTGGTTGAGACACACGGTCTTCTTCGCGCTCGGGCTGATCGCACAGGTGTCCCTGCTTTCAGCCGCGCAGGTGGAAGATGGGATCATCGCGATCGTCAACTCGGACCTCATCATGCTGTCCGAGATGAAACGGGAACTCGCCTCGGAGCGGGAACGGATTCAAAAAGAGTATCGCGGCGATGTCCTCGCGCGTCGGCTCAAGACGGCGGAGTACATGGCGCTGACCTCGATGATTGAGCGCAAGCTGCAACTCCAAGAAGCCAAGGTGCGAGGCATCGCGGTCACCGATCAGGAAGTCCGGCAAGCGGTTCAGCAGATGAAGCAACAGGGGCGAACAATCGATGAGACGAACCCGGCAGACATGAAAAACGTCCGAGAACAGCTGACGCTGCTCAGGGTCGTCGACCGCGAGGTGCGGAGCGGGGTGATGGTCGCAGACTCCGACATGAAACGGTACTTCCAGGAACACCGTGATCGATTTGCCCTCTCGGAGGAATACACGCTCAGCGAGATTTTCATTCAGACCCGCTCACCGAACGATACGGCCGACGCGAGGGAGAAAGCTCGTGCGGTGATGGCGCAGCTCAAGCAGGGGGAGTCCTTCGAGGATTTGGCGCTGCGCTTTTCAGACGGCCCGAACGCCTCGCATGGAGGGCGCCTGGGCTTGGTGCGGCAGGGAGAGCTCCTGCCGGAGATAGAGCGCACCATCGCAAACCTGGTGCCCGGCGGCATCTCAGATGTGATCGAGACCTCGGAAGGCTTTCACATCGTGCGCCTGGAGGACAAGAAACCCAAACAGTTCCGCCCCTACGAGCAAGTCCGCACTGAAATCCAGGGACTCGTGTTTCAGCAGAAAAGCGAAGATGTCTTCCAAGCGTGGCTGGCGGACCTTAAGAACAAGGCCTACATCGAGATCAAGTTCGAATCCGCTCTTTCAGAACCGCCCACAACCGCTCCCGCCCCTCGCCCGTCACCGACGAGTAAGAAATAACTCCGTCGCCCTCGACCAATCCCAGCCCTTCCTGCAGCCGACGAAGCGCACCGACGCGCTCGCTCATTTTTAACTTGTCCACTTTCGTCGCCACCACGATGGGAGGTCGTCCGACGGACAGAAGCCATGCAATCGTCTCCCTGTCCTGTTCGCTCAGCACCCGGCTTTCCACCAACACCACCACCGCGCGCAGCTGTTCACTGCCGTCAAGATACTGCTCGATCAATGGAGCCCACTGAGCCCGCAGCGCTTTCGACACCTTCGCGTATCCATACCCTGGCAAATCCACCACCACGAAACGCGCCAACCCAGGATCGTCGCTGGTGATCCGAAAGAGGTTGACCAAGCGGGTCTTTCCTGGCGTGCGGCTCACCTTGGCCAGACCCTTGCGCTGCAAGAGGGAGTTGATGAGAGAGGACTTTCCGACGTTCGACCGCCCGATGAAGGCGACTTCCGGGAGTTCGCTTTTCAGAAACTGTTCTGGCCCCGCACAACTTCTGATAAACTCTGCAGTAAGGATTCTCATGCTACACAACCCAGCCACTCACCCATCAAACACCAAGTTATTGACACAGGTACTCATCGTCTCTGTGATACGCGGCCTCTAATGCGGAAGTCAACCGCACGACCTCGGTCCCGCATGAAGGCCTTCTTGATCATCGGCCTCTGCCTCCCGGTCGGGGCGGTCCTCTTCCTATGGTTGCTCGCAATGCCCGATGTCTCGGTCTTACGCGCGACCAAACCAACCGTAACGGCCTTGATGGAAGTGCGACAGGCTCAGGCTGAGGCACAAGGCCACACCATCGGACGCCATTGGATGTGGGTGCCGCTATCACGTATCTCTCCCTACCTCCGCCAGGCGGTTGTGGCGGCGGAAGATGCGTCGTTCTTCACCCACGAAGGATTCGACTGGGAAGGGATCAAGGACGCGGCTCTGTATAACCTCGAAGCGGGCGAACTCAAACGCGGAGGGAGCACCATTACTCAGCAGCTGGCGAAAAATCTCTATCTGTCATCCGAACGATCCCTGCTTCGAAAGGCGCGGGAAGCTCTGATTACTCGTTCCCTCGAACATCATCTCACGAAGGAGCGTATTCTCG
>DASVEA010000190.1:0-3042 GCA_036380815.1 Nitrospiraceae bacterium | reverse complement strand
ACCGATACTCTCAGATCACGGGCGTGCAGATGCTTGCATAGCATTGCAAATGCTTCAGGCGCCTTGGCCTGAAACATCTCCCGTGCGGGAACAGGGCCGTCGAGATACCGGTACTTCCCACGATCGATCGGGGGTGTATATGAGACCATGTGTGGATGCCTCCCGTGATGCAAGTTTTTTCTGCGGACAAGTTGGGAATTGTGATCAGCTGCGGTCATGTGTCCGGCCTCGATGAAGCGGCTTTCCATGAACCGCGGGCCTGTATGGAGATTGGCGGATCAAGTCCAAATCAGAAATGCGAGCTCGTAGGCTCCCTGTCTCATGCTGGCTGCTTTGATCCCGTCTTACTGACCGTTTTCCCTTACTTGTTCTGCGAGTTTCTCACATCCTCGACGTCATCCGGCGGTTGGTCGGTTGTTTAGGCCGTTGCCGCCGTTGCCGCCGAATTTTTGTAATTCTCTCCCCTTATCATCATTGCCCAAACGGTTCTGGCCATCTTGTTAGCCAGGGCCGTCGCGACCACCATGGGTGGCTTGCGTGCTATCATACGTGCCAACCATGTCCCTGCTGGCGCTTTCTTTCGTATTGCCCAACGGATTACCGCCATGGCGCCAATGATCAGCAGCCTGCGGATGTCACGCTGACCCATCTTCGACGTTTTGCCCAAAATCTGTTTGCCACCTGTCGATTTCTGACGGGGTACCAGCCCAGTCCAGGCGGCGAAATCTCGCCCGCTCTTGAAGTTCTCCGGTGGTGGCGCAAAGGCCTGAATGGCCAAGGCAGCGATTGGACCGATGCCTGGCATCGTCATCAGTCGAGCAGTCACTTCATCTTCCGTTGCGCGCGACCGAAGTTGCTGTTCGAGCGCTTTGATCTTTGCCTCATGGCCGGCGATTTGTTCAAGGTAGAGTCTACCCAGCTGCCGCACCGGATTCGGCAGGCCAGAAGCAGAGTCGTCGATCGCATGGATCAGTTGGCCGAGGTGAATGATGCCTTGTGCCGCAATGACTCCATACTCCGCGAGATGTCCACGCAAGGCATTCACCAGCTGTGTTCGTTGTCTCACCAGAAGGTCCCTGGTGCGAAACAGCATGCTATTTGCCTGCTGATCTTCGGTTTTGACGGTCACGAACCGCATGGTCGGGCGGGATGCAGCTTCGGCGATGGCCTCTGAATCAGCCGCGTCGTTCTTTTGTCTCTTAACAAAGGGCTTCACGTAGATCGGTGGGATAAGCTTGACCTCGTGGCCGAACTTCATGATCTCTCGTCCCCAATAATGCGCCGTCGCGCACGCCTCCATCGCTACCCGGCATCGCGGCTGTTGCGACAGATACCCCAGCAGCTTCTGCCGAGACAGCTTTCGGCGGAAAACAACCGACCCGTCCGCTGCTGTGCCATGTACCTGGAAAACCCGTTTGGCCAGATCAATCCCGATGATGCTAACTTCGACCATGGATGCTTTCTCCTCGCTTGGTGGGCTCTATCACCACCTTATTGGCACACTGCGATGCCGTCGGGAGGAGGCATCCACCCCATCAGAAATCCGAGACGCCGAACAGGTCGTCAGAACAGGTTGTGAAGGACATCCGCCGAGCGGCGCGGAAGCAATATTCGGCTGAAGAGAAGATCCGCATCGTGCTGGATGGCCTGCGCGGCGAATACAGCATTGCGGAACTATGCCGGCGCGAAGGGATCGCCGAGAGCCTGTACTACAGCTGGTCGAAGGAGTTCCTGGAGGCCGGCAAGCGCCGACTTGCCGGTGATACAGCCCGTGCTGCCACCTCCGAGGAGGTCAAGGATCTGCGCCGCCAGGCCCAGGAGCTGAAAGAGGTTGTCGCCGAGCAAGCACTCGAACTGCGGCTGCTCAAAAAAAGCATGATTGCGGATGGGGGAGACCAAGGATGAGGTACCCTGCCGCCGACAAGCTCGAGATCATCCACCTGGTCGAGCAGTCGCATCTGCCGGTCCGGCGCGCACTGGAAAAACTCGGCGTTCCGCGTGCCACTTTTTACCACTGGTATGATCTCTATCGATCAGCTGGCCCGGAGGCTCTGGAAGATCGTCGCCCACGGCCAGATCGGGTGTGGAACCGCATCCCCGACCAGGTGAGGGAGCAGATTGTGAACCTGGCCCTCGACGAGCCAACCCTGTCGCCCCGCGAGCTGGCGGTGCGCTTCACCGACACGGAGAAGTATTTTGTCTCAGAGGCTTCGGTCTATCGGTTGCTGAAAGCCCATGACCTGATCACCAGCCCGGCCTTCATCGTCATCAAGGCCGCCGAGGAGTTCAAGGATAAAACCACAGCACCCAATCAGCTGTGGCAGACCGACTTCACCTATCTCAAAGTCATCGGCTGGGGATGGTTCTATCTGTCGACAGTGCTCGACGACTTCTCGCGCTACATCATCGCCTGGAAGCTGTGCACGACGATGCGGGCCAAGGACGTCACCGACACTTTGAACCTCGCCCTCCAAGCATCGGGTATCGAGGGAGCCAAGGTCGCTCATCGCCCCCGGCTGTTGAGCGACAACGGGTCGAGCTACATTGCCGGCGACCTGGCGGAATGGCTCGAAGACCATGGTATCAATCATCTCCGTGGCGCGCCGCTCCATCCTCAGACCCAGGGCAAGATCGAGCGCTGGCACCAGACGCTGAAGAACCGCATCCTGCTGGAGAATTACTATCTACCGGGTGATCTGGAAGCCAAGATCGGTGACTTCGTCGCTCACTATAATCACCTCCGTTACCACGAGAGCATCGCCAATCTCACCCCGGCCGACGTCTACTTCGGCAGAGCCCACACCATCCTGCTTGAGCGAGAAAGGATCAAACGACAGACCATCCAGAACCGACGCTTGCACCATCGCGGCCAGGCCGCATAACATCAATCAATAGATGCGCCAGATCCTCCATTCAATATCGCCGCCAAAAGTCTCAAATTATCTGACGACGGACAACGGCCGAGAACAAGGTCCAGGGTTGCGCCAGCCAGGTGTGGTTCGCGTTCCGTGGGAGCCGCGACAGCCAGGGTGTTCCCCATAT
>DASVEA010000189.1:0-2229 GCA_036380815.1 Nitrospiraceae bacterium | reverse complement strand
TTCCGCGAGTTGGAATCGTCCTGGTTTGGTCTGCTTCGCATCGGTAAAGGCGCCGCGCTGGTATCCGAACAATTCCGATTCGAGGAGGTGCTCGGGAATGCCGGCGCAATTGAGCGCCACGAAGGGGCCTTTGGACCTGGGGCCGGCGGCATGAATTCCATGGGCGAAGAGTTCTTTTCCTGTGCCGCTTTCGCCGGTGATAAGGACGGTCGTTGCTTCGGTTTGGGCGACTTCGGCTGCCAGACGTTTCAACAGTTCCATCTGAGGCGACCGGCTGACGATCTGATCGAATGCTGAGGGCTGGTCTGACCGTGCTAGGGGCTTGGGAGCATCGAAGACATGGGTCTTGTTGATGGCAGTCTGGAGATCCTTCGTTGTGACCGGTTGTGCGAGATAGTCGGTGGCGCCACGGTGCAACGCCTCGACTGCGGCTTTTGCTGATCCGTCTGTTCCGAGGATGATAACGGGGAGATTGTGAGCGATGCGTCTGGCCTGAGACAGAACCATCTGGCTCGCAATCCGTCCGTGGCTCTCATCGCACAAGACGAGTGCGAGGTCGGCTTGGTCCTTCAGAATGCGCAGACCCTCTTCGGTCGTTTCAGCGAGAAAGATGGTGGAGCGCCGGTGATCGAGAACAAGTTCGAGCAAGGGTCCGGCCTGGGGATCGCTCGAAATGAGCAGCAAGATCGGAGGATGCATAGGGGCGTTCCTTATTAAGGCTTCCCCGTGAACCACCTACAGGATGCTGAAAAAGTCCGCCAGCTTCGTTCTCGCATCGCTTAGAGGCTCAGCGTACCGAAGCGTCCGCCTCGCCTCTTCCCTCGCTGCGGCCTTGCTGGAGGGCGTTTTTGAGCATCCTGTTAAGTACTGGCAATAGCCTACTCCTCTTCCCGCCAAGAAAAAAGGGGTGATTAAGAGGCCCGGTCCCTTGCCTGTCGCCGGTGATTCTCCTGTGCAATCCCCACGTTGCGAAGGAGGCCGCTCCGTTTGGTTCGCTTGAGGGGACTCTCCTTGAACGTGGTCGAAAAACTCTCCTCACTGATCTGAGCCAGAGCCCGGAGGCTAGGCGCGAGTGTCAGTGTCAAGGGGGTGGGGGCAAAGGTCGGTTCACTCGTTGCGTCTGCCCGCAAGTTGAAGGGGCAGATGTCCAGGCAATCGTCGCAGCCGAAGATGCGATTGCCCATCTGAGCAGCGAGCTCGTCAGGGATGGCCTCTCGGCCACCGCGCAGTTCGATTGTCAGGTAGGAGATACAAAGTCGGGCATCAACGAGATAGGGTTCAACGATGGCGCCGGTCGGGCAAGCCTGGACACAGAGCGTACAGCTTCCACACAGATCTGTGGCAGGCTCATCCGGTTCCAGGTCCAGAGTCGTCAGGATCTCCCCGAGCAGGAGCCAGGAGCCACATTCGGCCGAGACGAGATTGGAATGTTTTCCGATCCAGCCGAGGCCAGCCTGCTGCGCCCAGGCCTTTTCCATGATCGGGCCGGTATCGACGTAGGCTCGGGTGGTCACACCTGGCGCCAGGGCTGCGATCTTCGCTTCGAGTTGTGAGAGTCGCCGACTCATCACTATATGGTAATCCTTCCCCCAGGCGTAACGGGCAATGCGTCCCATTCCAGGCTGCTCGTTCGCACGATTGTCTGTGTAGTAGTTCATCCCCACTGACACCATCGATCGGCACCCGGGCAAAACCTGTTGCGGATCGCTTCGTCGAGACGGGTCGCGAGTCATCCAGGCCATAGTGCCGTGGTACCCTCGCCGGAGCCATTCCGCGAGACGGCTGAACAAGTGATGGGATAATGGGGTATCGGGGTCGGGGAGTAGAGAAGGAGAGAATTCGGCTGATGGCTGACCGCTCTTGGCGACTCGGCTGACTCCGACGGCGTCGAACCCCAAGGTTAGAGCTTCGCGTTTGATCTCTTCAGCCAAGGACATGGCTAGCAGTCGGTGGAAAACTAGGTGGGCACGCTAGAACTTCACTCGTCGTCACGTCTTGGACCGCAGCAGAATATAGCCGAGGATGCTCAAAAAGGTTGTCCAGTAAGGCCGCAGTGAGTGAAGACCCGGAGGCGTACCTTCTGGGGTACGTTGAGGGTCTGAACGATGCGAGAACGAAGCTGGCGGACTTTTTCAGCATCCTGCTAGTGCAATTGTTGGGAACAGTCAAAGCGGACACTAAACTGGACCGAACAATGATCGGATTTGCAGCGGCCGCAGGAGCCGGTGA
>DASVEA010000188.1:0-2605 GCA_036380815.1 Nitrospiraceae bacterium | reverse complement strand
CCGGATCAGCTCGCCAAGCTGGGGATCACCGTGCCGGAGATTCTGAGCGCCATCAAGGCCCAGAACACCGTGAACCCGGCCGGTCAGATCGGCGCCGAGCCGGTTCCTGCCGGGCAGGAGTTCACGTACAGCGTTCGTGCGCAGGGCCGCTTGGAGACGGAAGAGGAATTCGGGAGTATCGTGATCCGCGCGAACCAGGACGGGTCTATGGTCCGGTTGAAGGACGTGGCACGCATCGAATTGGGCGCGCAGATGTACAACATGATCGGTCGGATGAACGGGAAACCGTCCGCCATCGTTGCCATCTACCAGCTGCCTGGGTCGAACGCGATCCAGACGATGGACGCAGCCACGAAGCTGATGGAAGAGATGAAAGAGCGCTTCCCGGCCGACCTCGACTATGTCACCTCCCTTGATACGACGCAGGCGGTCCGGGAAGGCATCAAGGAGATTGTGCACACTCTCTTCGAGGCGCTGGTCCTCGTGATCATCGTCGTCTATCTCTTCCTGCAGGGCTGGCGCGCCACGTTGATTCCATTTCTGGCGGTGCCGGTTTCGCTGATCGGCGTGTTTGCACTCTTTCCGTTGCTTGGTTTCTCGATCAACACGTTGTCGCTCTTCGGACTGGTGCTCGCAATCGGTTTGGTTGTGGACGACGCGATTGTGGTAGTCGAGGCAGTGGAGCACCACATCGATCACGGCCTGTCGCCCAAAGAGGCGAGCCTCAAGGCCATGGAAGAAGTGTCCGGGCCGGTGATCGCCATTGCGCTGATTCTCGTGGCCGTGTTTGTTCCGACAGCCTTCATACCCGGCATCACCGGTCGGTTGTACCAGCAGTTCGCCGTCACCATCGCCTTATCCACCGTGATCTCAGCTTTCAACGCGCTGACCCTCAGCCCCGCGCTGGCGGCCCTGTTATTACGACCCAAACGACCGGCCAGTGGGCCGCTCGGCGCATTCTTCGGTTGGTTCAACCGATGGTTTGGGCGTGCGACGGACGGCTATGTGAAGGGCTGCAGCCATTTGATTCGTAAGGCCGGCCGTTCGATGCTTTTTTTGGTCGCGGTCACCGTCGCGTCTGGCTGGCTCGGTATGCAACTGCCCAACGGTTTCATCCCGACTGAAGATCAAGGGTATGTGTATTTGAACGTCCAGCTTCCGGACGCCTCGTCGCTTCAACGCACGGACGAAGTCTGCAAGAAGATCGAGGCCATTCTGAATAATACGCCGGGCGTGCAATATGCCACGACGGTCGTCGGGTTCAGCCTGTTGAGCACAGTCAGCACCACGTACAACGCATTCTTTTTCGTGACACTCAAACCGTGGCACGAACGCACCAAGTCCGAAGAAAAACTCCCGTCGATTTTCAAGAAGGTCAACGCGCAGCTCGCCGAGTTGCCTGAGGCGAAAGCCTTCCTCTTTCCTCCGCCAGCAATTCCCGGCGTCGGCACCTCAGGCGGCGTCACCTTCATCCTGGAAGACCGGATGGGTAAGGACATTGGATTCCTAGCACAGAGCACAGAAAGTTTTATGGAGGCAGCCCGCAAGCGTCCGGAGATCTCGCGTATCGATACGACATTCATCCCCGACGTTCCGCAAGTATTCGCCAGAGTAGATCGTGACAAAGTGCTGAAACAGGGAGTGAATCTCTCTGATGTCTACCAGACGCTCCAGTCTTTCATGGGCGGGGTGATGGTGAACTTCTTCAACCGCTTCGGGCGCATCTGGCAGGTCTACGTGCAGGCGGAGGGAGAGTTCCGCACCCAAGGAGAAAATGTAGGACAATTCTATGTGCGCAATGCCGACGGCGATATGGTCCCACTGTCAACACTGGTGACGATGGAAACCTTTCACGGCCCGGAGTTCACCATGCGGTACAACGGGTACCGCTCCGCGCAGCTACTCGTGGGGGCGTCACCCGGCTACAGTTCAGGGCAGGTCATGAAGGCGTTGGAGGAAGTGTTCGCATCCACGATGCCCGGCGGCATGGGGTACGACTACATGGGTATGTCGTTCCAAGAGAAGGCAGCTTCGGAAGGGGTGCCGGCCGGCGTGATTTTCGGGTTCTCTCTGTTGTTTGTGTTCCTGATTCTCGCTGCACAGTATGAGAGCTGGGCCTTGCCGTTCAGCGTGCTCCTCGGCACGCCGATCGCTGTCCTTGGCGCGCTCGGTACGTTGTGGCTGTTCAAACTGGTAGCGCCTGAAGCCAGTGAGAACGACGTCTTTACCCAGATAGGATTGGTGATGCTCATTGGCTTGGCCGCCAAGAATGCGATCCTCATCGTGGAGTTTGCGAAGGTCGAGTATGAGGGAGGGAAGTCTCTCAGGGATGCGGCGCTGGCTGGGGCCAAACTGCGGCTCCGCCCCATCCTCATGACGGCGTTTGCGTTCATCCTCGGCGTGGTCCCCCTCGTCCTGGCTTCTGGAGCCGGAGCCCACGGGAGAATCCTACTCGGTCTCACCGTGCTCGGCGGGATGCTGACTGCCAGCCTCATCGCCATATTCCTGATTCCGGTCTGCTTCTACGTCGTCGAAAATCTGACGCACCGCGGCGGGCAACACGGGAAACCAAAACTGGGTGGGCCCGCACCAGGGGCTTCCAAGA
>DASVEA010000187.1:0-3613 GCA_036380815.1 Nitrospiraceae bacterium | reverse complement strand
CATCGTGACCTGTCGAGTGGCTCGGTTGTCCCAAGACCTCCTCCGTATAGACCTGGCCTTCTGCTGTGAATGTGGTTCGGCGAATCTCGAGGTGTGTCACACCTCGAAAGCCCTGGGGCCGCATCTGTGCCCGACCTGCGCCCAGTCCAAGGTCGAGTGCGAAACATGGATGGAAACCCAGATGCAATTGCCGATGAGGGAGCAGCCTGTCGCCTGAACCGGCGTCGCTGCACCCAAGTGAACCTCACATATGAGCGACAAAGAAAAAAGAAGGAGGACCAATGAACTGTCAACGCTGCAGGGGACTGCTCGTCCTCGAAACCTTCGGTGACCTGAGCGAGGAAGCAGGCTGCCAGTACCCAGCAACACGATGTGTCAATTGTGGATATATCGAGGACTCCGTGGTTCGTGCCAATCGCCTCCGCCCTCCTACAGCAAAACGGTCGGTGCCTCGCGGGGTAGTTTGGAAGGGAGGAGTCGTGTTCCTACAATCTCACTCTGAAAGGTATCGCTCCGTATAAGCGGAAGGTCTTGCGGCGGTTGTGCCACGCCGCTTGAAGTCCTCCGGTTCCGCCTTGGGAAGACATTGCTTCCACCGATTTGATCCTACGTCATCACGCAGTCTCGACCTGAGAATCATGCATGGGGAGCGCCTACGGCAGAATTCGATAAAATCTGAGGATGGTGAGGAGCTATGGGCGGTTTGGAAGCAACGTGGAGAGGCGAATAAACGACGCCGCCGTAGCTCCATAATAATAGCCGTCGCGGCATGCCTGCTTGGTATGACGGCATGAGGCCTCAATCCAAGAACACTTTGAATGTGCCTCGTGACGAATGTCCTTAACGAGAGATGGGACGTCATAACGCGTCGGTGTGTTCGATCAGGCAAGGTTGAAATGGTCTCCATGAAATACTTCGTGAATATTGCGAAAGTGAGCAATAGTGACCAGACGGCTAGTGATCCTACAGGCATAATGGGGTTGTATTCGATGTCCTGCTTTCTCACCAGGAGGGATCGATATGAGTACCCATATCCATGTCAGCGGGCTGTCCTACTTTTGCACCGATGACAAGCTGCGTCAGGCTTTCACCCCGTTTGGAACGGTGGTGTTTGCGCAAGTTCTGAGGGATGAGTGGGGCCATTCTCTCGGCCTCGGGATCGTGCACATGGCCTGTTACGAAGACGTAGAGCGGGTCTTTAATGAGCACCAGCGCTTTGAAGTATCGGGCTCGCGCGTGGATCTCTGGGAACCCGCAGAGCCGGAGGGCCCCCAATCTGAGCGGATGGTAGCCTATAATCTTCGAGAGATGCGAGCTGTACAGGCGGGCCAAGACACGGAACATGAGAAGAGTCAGAATGCGCTCCAACCCTTGGCAGCGCTCATGCGTCGTCTCATCCAGCCGCTGGTGTCCTCTTCCCGGGCTGCAAAACAATAACGTCCCTGCTGCCGTCGCCAGCAATCCCCCCTACGTTCGAAATACTGGCCCCCCGGCATTGTGATTCTCGCAGCCGCGCACGATTCTCATATTGGTTGGCTATGCTCTCTCTCGCGAGGGGAAGAAAGGTTGGAACGGCATTAGGTTCACTACTTCTCACGGATCTTCGCGCAGAGTCAGCGTCACGGAGCCAGCCTCATCAATTCTTCCAATCTGAGCACTTTTGACCAGACCGCCACCGATCTTACATGCAGAGTGTAGAGAACCCTCTGTGAAGCATAACCTCGCCCTCAGTCTGAAACCAGAAGGGTGCATTCCAAGGATCATCCGCTATGGATGGTATCGCCGTGAAACCTACAGCAGTTGTCAGTCAGCATATAGAAGAATTCCAGCCCGTGGCTGAGTTGCTGAGAGAATAAAGGAGTCACTGCTATGTCGTGTCGTCTGAACATCTTTGTGGGCCATCATGCGGCCGGCGTTTGCTTAGCGGTCAACATGGTGATCGCCGCCCTCGTGTCCACCCCCGTGAATGCCGGTCCTATCGCGGTGAAGTTTCCGGAGGGCATGACCCATGGCTTTCTCCTCGTGCGGTCGCTTGCCGGGGAGATCCTGGGCCAGGGCGAGATGATCCAAGCCCTCAAAGATGACGATCTGATCGAAAACCAGTTGGTGTTCCGGTTCAAGGACGGCTCTCTGCACGATGAGAAAGTGGCCTTCTCGCAACAACGGGTGTTTACGATGATCAGCTATCGTCTGGTCCAGCGCGGCCCGTCGTTTCCGGAGCAGATCGACATCTCCGTAGACCGAGGCACAGCCGAATACACGGTGCGCTCACAACCGAGCGAGGATGGGAAAGAAGAGGTGCTGACCGGGCAGGTCGATCTGCCCAAGGATGCCTACAATGGCATGCTGATCACCATGTCGAAGAACCTACAGAAGGGCGCCGAAGAAACGGTGAGCGTAGTCGCGTTTACGCCGAGGCCTCAAGTCATCAAAGTGCAGTTGCGTGCCCTGGATGAGCAATCAGTCCAAATCGGCGAGGTAGCAAGTAAGGCGACGCAGTACGTCTTTACCCCGCAGATCGGCATGATTAAAGAGTTCTTCGGCAAGGCCCTCGGCAAACTCCCTGCCGAGTTTCATTATACCTGCTGGATCATGGCAGATAAAGTTCCGACCTTCGTGCAATTCGAAGGACCCTTGCAACTCATGGGGCAGATCCTGCGCATCGAACTCGTGAGCCCCCGGTTGCCCGGAAAACCGGAAGACAAGAAAATCTCTTTGAGATAACGCTGGCTGGCACATTCCTCACGCACAGATCCTGAAAGTCGGGCCTCATTGACCACGAGCTTTATCCTGGCACTGATCAACATTCTGAGGCCGTAAACGGACGAGGTTCCGGACCTCATGACCAGTACCCAAGCATCCTGGGCCAACTGGCATGCGACGGAATAGTGTTGCTGGCCATGGGAGCAAAGACTGCGCAGAGAATTAGGAGCACGTATGAACAGAATGCGAACGACCTCGCGAACAGAAACAGGCTCTGTCGTCGGGCTCCTTCCTGACAAGAAAGTAAGAAGGCCCGCGGCCGGAACGCTAGCCATAAAGTTCAATCCCCAGACCTTTCTTGCCAAAGTTGGCCACGGCAAGACGACGTTGCAGACCCCCAAGGAGCGGCTGATTTTTTCGCAAGGGGATGCGGCCGATGCCGTGTTTTATGTCCAGGCGGGCCGGATCAAGCTCACCGTGCTCTCGCAGCAGGGCAAAGAAGCCGTCGTCGGGATTCTGGAGCAGGGCAGCTTCTTTGGTGAAGGCTGCCTCGTCGGGCAGCTGGCATGCATGGCGACCGCCACTGCACTGAACGCATCCACGATCGTGCGCATTGAGAAGGCGGCCATGATTCGTGTGCTCCACGATGAGTCCAGCTTCTCCGAGCTGTTTATGGCCTATATGCTGTCTCGCAATGTGCGTATCCAAACGGACTTAGTTGATCATCTCTTTAATTCGGCCGAGAAGCGGCTGGCGCGGATCCTCCTGTTGCTGGCCCACTATGGGAAAGAAGGCAAGCCGGAGCCGGTCATTCCGAAGATCAGCCAGGACACGCTGGCCGACATGATCGGCACCACGCGTTCCCGCGTCAGTTTCTTTCTGAATAAGTTTCGGAAGATGGGCTTCATTC
>DASVEA010000186.1:0-3703 GCA_036380815.1 Nitrospiraceae bacterium | reverse complement strand
AGATACGCGAGGAACAGCTCGGAGAAGGTGGGTTCGTCGCGGAGCACACGGATCATCGCGGTTTTCTCAATGCGCACGAGAGTGGCGTCTTCCACAGTGGTCGCCGTGGCCATGCACACCAGTTGCCCGGCGAGACACCCTTCCCCGAAAAAACTGCCCTTCTCCAGTATTGCGATGACGGCTTCTTTGCCTTGTTGCGACACGACTGAGAGCTTGACCTTGCCGGTCTGGATATAGAACACGGCATCCGCCTCATCTCCTTGCGAAAAGAGAATCTGCTTCTTAGCGAACGTCAGAGTCGTTTTGCCACTGCCGACCTGTTTGAGGAACGTCTGGGGATTAAACGGTGCGATTTGTTTGGTTTCCACGGCCAGATTCTCCTAAGAAATCCGGAAAAATCTTTCTGTAGGTACGAGGCAGTAAGCGCGAAACAGTGCTGATTCTGATTTAAACCATACACGAGTGCGCCGGAGGGCGTCAATAGCTGCTGCTGGGGCCATGAAGCCATGCTCCGCGGGGATCTCCCGGCTTCCACGACCAGCAGCACTAACACAGGATGTAGTAAAACTACTGCGGCGGCCAGCAATCCAGCCGTTTCCTCGACGACGACAAAACGGTTTTTATGAAGAGGCGGAACCATGGCTGTCCTTTTGCAAGGCTCGTTGACCTTTCCTTGACAGGACAGAGATGGAGTTGGTAGAAGAACTTGGCGCAAAGGTGCGCGCGGGCCCGGCCCGCACGGAAGGAACCGATCCTTGTCTGATGTATCATCTCTGGAAGCGGAAGTTGCGAAACTCATCGTGCGGACGCTCACTCTAAAAGTTGACCCTGCACAGATTCAGCCGGAGGAACCTCTCTTCGGTGACGGCCTGGGCCTCGATTCGATTGACGCGCTCGAACTGTCTCTCGCGATCTCTCAATCCTATGGGTATCAGATACGTTCAGATGATCCAGACACTGTCGCCACCTTCGCCTCACTCCGGTCGCTCTGTCAGTCGATCGAGAAACATCGCACGAAATAACAGCATGTGGCTCTATGAACACCGCCGCGTTGCTCGGCCACTACCACACTGACAGAGTGTTGGCTTGGGAGAACAGCCACCCGATTACCTATGGCCACTTTCTTTCAGATGTGAGAGCCCTCGCCGACCTGCTTCCTGAAAAACCCACGGTCATTAACCTGGCTGATGACCGCTATCGGTTTCTGGTCGGATTTGCCGCTGCCTTGGTACGAGGCCAGACCACGCTGCTTCCTCCAAGTCGCGCGCCGGGCGCCTTGGCCCAGTTAGCTCGAGAATATGGCAACAGCTATTGCCTGGTAGATGGCACTGAACAAGTTGACCGACTCCCCTCCTATCAGATCCCAAAGGGTACAGGGAGTCCGACCGACACAGCGAAGATTCCCCAGATCCCCATTGACCATCCAGCCCTGATGGCCTTTACGTCGGGCAGCACGGGACGCCCTCATCCACATTCCAAAACCTGGGGCTCTTTAGTCGCAGTCGCTCGGAGCACGGGGACCCGGTTGGGTCTCAAGGCTTCCGATCATATGACCGTGGTGGCAACAGTTCCTCAACAGCATATGTACGGGCTCGAAGCCTCCATGCTGCTCCCCATTCAACATGGGATGGCGTTCCATTCGGGACGACCGCTGTTTCCTGAAGATGTGCGGTTAGCGTTGGAGGACGTTCCATCACCGCGCGTGCTTGTCACCACCCCCCTACAAATCCGTGCTTGCGTCACTGCCGGTTCGCGGCTGCCTCACGTGGAGTGCATTCTTTCTGCGACTGCGCCCCTTCCTCGTTCATTGGCGAAACAAGCCGAGACCTTGTTCCAAACCAGTGTCTATGAGGTGTATGGGTTCACGGAGGCGGGAAGTGTCGCGACAAGGCGGACTGTCGCCGAGAACACCTGGCACGTGTTGGACGATATCACCCTGCATCAGGACGCAGCCGGGTGTTCACTCCAAGCACCATACTTGCGTGGGCAGATTCCCTTTCCTGATCTGGTGTCGCTGCAAGGACCACATCGGTTCGTGTTGCATGGCCGTGGCACGGATTTGGTGAACATCGGTGGGCACCGGGGTTCATTAAGCGACCTGAGCCAGAAACTGAACGAGATCGAGGGTGTGCAGGATGGAGTGTTCTTCCTCCCGGATGAAACGGGAACCTCAGTCACACGTTTGACCGCCTTCGTGGTTGCTCCTGAAAAAGCTGCCGAGCACATTCTGTCGGCGCTTCGAACAGTCATTGATCCTGTGTTTCTCCCCAGACCACTTCACTTGGTTCCCAGTCTTCCTCGTAACGAAACCGGCAAGCTTACCCGAGAGGCTTTGCTCGGACTGCTGAAAGAGCAGCACAAAGAGGAGCGGCATGGGAACTGAGCGCATCGTCACAATCGGTGCGGACCACCCATCGTTGGCCGGGCATTTTCCCGGCCATCCTGTGGTTCCCGGCGTCGTGATGCTGGGAGAAATCATGAGCGCCATCCGCGAAACGGCCAAAGAGCACATCGAGTTTGTGGGCATGACGTCGGCGAAGTTCATGTCGCCTCTCAACCCTGGAGAGCCTCTCACGATCAAGTTGGATCAGCAGGGCGATGGCGCAATGGAGTTCACATGCATAACCGGGTCTCGACTCATTGCGACCGGTTGCCTGCGATACCGCGTCGTCGCCGATGATTCCACGGGTGATTTGTGACGGTGGGGTGGCTGCGACAACACGAACGCGGCAACCGAATCGCGTGGCGCTTCATGGTCTGGATGGCGTTATCCGTCGGACGTCCAGCCGCGCGCGCCTTGCTCTATCCCACCTGTGTCTACTACCTACTATTTTCGAGGCAAGGACGTCGTGGCATCCGACCCTACTTGATTCGAGCGCTGGGACGGCCGATCAGCTGGCGTGACCTGTATCGGCAGTATCATTGTTTCGCGTCGACGCTCCTTGATCGTATCTATCTTCTAGCCGGACAAGGCAGCCGATTCGACGTCGATATAAGGGGACTCGACTCGCTCAAGGACTGCTTGGCTCGAGGCCGCGGATGTCTCCTGCTCGGTTCGCACCTGGGGAATTTCGAGATCGTGCGTGCCATCGGGCTGACCCAGAAGGATGTCGAAATCAAAGTCTTGATGTACGAGCAAAATATACCGATGATCCGTGACCTCTTCCGTGAATTGAATCCTGCGGTCGCCGATGCGGTGATTCAGACTGGCTCGCCGAACTCGATGCTGCAAGTCAAGGAATGTCTGGACCGCGGAGGGGTGGTGGGCATTCTCGCGGATCGTCTCCTGAAGCAGGATCAGGCCACGCACTGCAAGTTCTTCGGCCAGCTTGCACGATTCCCTGCCGGAACCATGTGGCTCGCGAGCATCTTAAAGGCGCCCGTCATTCTCTTCTTCGGACTCTACCGTGGAGGCACCCGCTACGAGGTCCATTTCGAGTTGTTCGCCGAAGAGGTGACGATCGATCGGCGGCGGCGAGACCAGGAGGTTCAGCAATGGACCCAGCGCTACGCCGACCGCCTGGAACACCACTGCCGCCTGGCAGCCGACAACTGGTTCAACTTTTATGACTTTTGGGAAGAGCAACGGTAGCTGGTCGTTGAGACTGCCGGCCCTATTCCTCATCTGGTTGTTCTTGCCGGGTCTTGCGCCGATGTCCGTGGCCCAGACGTCGCCTCAGTCTGAGCGAGCGGCGGAATCAAC
>DASVEA010000185.1:0-3333 GCA_036380815.1 Nitrospiraceae bacterium | reverse complement strand
CCTGTATCAATGGTCGGACGAGAGGCGCCGGTGAGGCCGACGGCAGGTCCTGGACTTCCACCACCCATCCACGAGACTTGAGATCGTGCAACAAATCGCCAGGACCAGGACTGCGAGACGACAGGCGAAGTCCTGAAGGTTTCTCCCTAAGACGTGTGAGAAGTGCCCGCGCCTTCACCGAGCAGTGTTTACGAGCCACGAGTGCGGCCTGCCCTTGCTCCGTCAGTTCGTAATGGCTGACCCGCGCTCGTGGCTTGGGTGCCGGAGGCAGCACCAGCCTGAGACATTGTCCCCATGGCGCGACATACTGTTCGGCCACCTGCCGTGAGAGCTGGAACAGGTTCGAGGACACATCTGTTGCGGCCCCCTCAGTGAGCAACGAGCGAATCTCCTTGAGGCGTGCTTGATCAAGACCATGAGGGAGCACATGGGAGAGAGCGATCACGGCTCCTTGGAGAATCGACCGTCCGAAGGGCACGAGCACTCGATGTCCAATACGCAGCGTGGATCGAAGCGACAATGGCACGGTGTAGGTGAAAGGACCTGCCAGATGCCGTGGGACAATGACATCCGCGAATAGGGCCTCTGGCTCTGTGCGTGGAGAGCCCGCCTGCGTCGAAATCATGCGGCATTGTAGCAGCACAGGAAAAGGGGGAACAACGAGAGAGAACAGCAGCGACCTGAAGGGGGACCGGGGCGGGTTGACGATGAGTCGTCAACCCTCCGCACGATGCTCGATGAATTTACTGTAGAGGGGCGACCGGAGCAGCGGGGTTCTGATCTGAATTGCCCTGGCCACCTGATGCCGGAATCTTCGCCGGAATAGTATCCGCAGGGGCAGATGAGGGCTCCGCCTTGGACGAACCTGTTGGAGCCACTGGGACCGTCGTGTCCACTGCGGAGGTCGGAGTTCCGCTTTCCGCTGAACTGACACGGGACAAGCTGTATCCGTTATCGCCGGTCTCAGTCGGCTTCGCCTCCGGCTCAGACTGTTCCCTGGATGACTCGGACGAATAGAGCACAACGTCCACACGACGGTTCTTCTGTCGACCCACTTCCGTCGCATTACTGGCCATCGGCTTCGTATCGCCATAGCCGACCGACGACAGCTTCGCCGAATCGATCCCGCCCTTCTCGGCCAAGTAGCGGAGGACACCCCCAGCCCGAGCTTTCGACAAGTCCCAGTTCGTCTGGTAGAGCGACTTGAGCGAGGGACCGATTTCCATATTATCCGCATGGCCTTCGACTCGAATCAACCGATCGCCGGCAGTGGTCTTGAGATACGCAATCAGTTCATCGAGCACCTGATAACCCTCGGACTTGATCGTGGCTTCGCCCGATTCAAACCGAAGCTGCTTCATCAAATCGCTGAGGCTGATTCGGGTTTCGCTGCCGACATTCTGGACCTGTAACTTGCTTGCAGAAGAAGCCAACGCAGGAGAGACACTCAGAGACTGCTGGGGTGATTGAGAAATCGGCATGGCCTCAGGAGCAGAAGCATGAACCTTCACCCTGAAGCGATCGCCCTTGAGAATGCGAGAGATCGATTTTGTGATCAAGGCCGTGGCAGTTCGGTCTTCCATGGCCAGAATTTTCAATTCGCCCACAACACGTTGAGGAAGGTTCCCTCCGGACCGAATCACAACCATTCGATCCCCAGGCCTGATCCCGTCTTCCCGTCCCCGGTCCAGATAGACGATATTCCTTTGCGCTACAAGGTTCATAATTCCCATGTTGGACTGGAGCTCCACAACCCGCCCCTCCATATCGCCGGCGGAAGGCTGGTCAACCGCTGCTCCCTCGTCAGTCGGGAGGACGAACTTCATCACCGGATCACCCGGCGATACAGCTGCGTAGGACCGCATGATCTGAACAGTGGTCAAGTCCTTGTCTATTTGGCTCACCTCAACCACGGCGAGCCGATTGACCAAATGACCCATGTATTGACCAGTGACGGGATGGAATACTTTGTGCGCCCGTTTGTAGATCGTGAAAAGATCTCCGGGCGCGACCTCGCCGGGATTCTTCAGTCGGAGGTACAGGACATCCCGGCTTCCCAATATCATGTGATCTCCGGTGGTCTGATTGTCACCGGTTATCACATTCACGAACCCATCTTGTGGAGTCGATCGCTGGATGGAGCCGGACGAAAAGGCCAAGGCCGGTTCCCCGTATCGGATCAAATTGATGTCATCTGCTGCCCTGGCCAGAGGAAGGAGCGGCGTGGCCAAGGTCCAGACTATGAGAGCGACGATACATTTCATTGAATAGTTAGCCATGGTAGTTGTCCTTCATATAAGGCAAGTATTGCTGTCAGAACCATAGCAAATAGTCCTGCATTGTCAAGAGTATTGAGGCTTTGCCCCCATTGACCCGCCAATTCACTCGATGCTATGGTGAACCGGAGAATGATTTCTCACAGATGGTGAATATCCATGGTGCCCGACCAGCCTCCCGCCCACGGCGCTCAACGCCAAGATCGTCCTCGCATCGAGACCCAGATTCACCGACGCAAGAAAGCCAAGGCCTTGTCGGCACTGGAGCCTGAATGGGATCAAATTGACCAAATGCCGCCCTCCCACCTGCGCATGCAATCAGGTCGCATGGCATCCGCCCCGCCAAACAGTGCCAAGAACCCCTCATAAATAGGCCACTCCGGCCGGATTACAGAAGTCTGTGAGTAGAACGGGTTCCTTCTTGGTCGAGCCTCGCCCATGCCACCGGTTGCGTAGGCGCCCCAACACCCTGGCTACTCACTTGCGCCGGCGGCACCTCTCAATGCAATAGTGCCCAGGACTTTCGGGTCGATACCCTAGGTCCTTTGGACGCTTGCTATCCCCGTAATCCAGGGTCTAAAATTCCGCTCCCGTTGTATCTCAAGGTGTTGAAAGGTCAGCCCTATGAGCGGTTTTGAGTTACTCCTTGAGTACTTGACCAGATACTTTCCGATTCTGCTGTTTATTTTCGTGGCGCTGGTGTTCGGCGTGGCGACACTACTCCTCAGTTATCTGGTCCAGCCGAAATATCCAGAACCGGAGAAGCTCACTACCTACGAGTGTGGATCGGAACCGTTCTCGGATGCTCGGATGCCCTTCCCGGTTCGGTATTACATCTTCGCGATGCTCTTCGTTATTTTTGATATTGAGGTCATTTTTCTGTATCCCTGGGCGGTGGTTTTCACCAAGATCGAGTTGATCGGGTTGATTGAAATGCTGGTCTTTATCGGATTGTTCTTGGTGGCCTATGTCTATGCTTGGCGCAAGGGAGCCCTGGAATGGGACTGATCCAAATTGGTCGTCATGATAAGGACGGCACGCCCGACATCGTAACCAC
>DASVEA010000184.1:0-14798 GCA_036380815.1 Nitrospiraceae bacterium | reverse complement strand
CGTATGAACAGAATGCGAACGACCTCGCGAACAGAAACAGGCTCTGTCGTCGGGCTCCTTCCTGACAAGAAAGTAAGAAGGCCTGCGGCCGGAACGCTAGCCATAAAGTTCAATCCCCAGACCTTTCTTGCCAAAGTTGGCCACGGCAAGACGACGTTGCAGACCCCCAAGGAGCGGCTGATTTTTTCGCAAGGGGATGCGGCCAATGCCGTGTTTTATGTCCAGGTGGGCCGGGTCAAGCTCACCGTCCTCTCGCGGCAGGGCAAAGAAGCCGTCGTCGGGATTTTGAATCACGGCAGCTTCTTTGGTGAAGGCTGCCTTGTCGGGCAAATGGCACGTATGGCAACCGCCACCGCACTGGACGCATCCACGATCGTGCGTATAGAGAAGGCGGCCATGATTCGTGTGCTCCACGATGAGTCCAGCTTCTCCGAGCTGTTTATGGCCTATCTGCTGTCTCACAATGTGCGTATACAAGCGGACTTAGTTGATCATCTCTTCAATTCGGCCGAGAAGCGGCTGGCGCGGCTCCTCCTATTGCTGGCTCACTATGGGAAAGAACGCAAGCCGGAGCCGGTCATTCCGAAGATCAGCCAGGACTCGCTGGCCAACATGATCGGCACCACCCGCTCCCGCGTCAGTTTCTTTCTGAATAAGTTTAGAAAACTGGGTTTCATTCAGTACAACGGCAGAATGGAAGTGCACAGTTCACTCCTTAATATTGTCCTCCACGACTAGTTCCCCTTCATGAGGCTTCGTCGATTTCGAGCAAAGCGAGCGTAACGATGTCTGGCGGGTGAATTCTTTATTGTGAGCAATTTTGCACAGATCGCAGTCTGTCTATTGGATATAGATGTAACCGGAATTTACACACGAATGGGCGTGTGTCCACAAAGGAGAACACCATGAGATATTCCGCTATAGCGATGCTCGTATGTGCGATGGGAGTTGCCGCTGGCTGCTCCATAACCGACACCGCTTCCGATTTGCGCGGCATAAAAGGAGTGGACGGCGACAAGCTGACACACATCAACACGAGGAACTACGCGATCAATCTGTTCATGTCCAAACCGCTCATAGGAGACGCATCACTGAACGCGACAGTCCAGAGTTTCGCCGATGAGGCCAAGAAAGTCGGTGCAACGAAGGTGCGAATCGTGCAGTCGGACGAGACGGTCCTGTGGTGGTTCCCCCCGGTCTTGGGTTTCATTTTCACCCCGGTGGCTTCGAACGTCGCGGGAGACGCGCTGCTTCCATAGCGTAGAGTCACACCAAGCGAGCTGTGGTTTCGCGGATACCTCAAATGGGGCCAACGACCCGCTAGGGAAGTTGTCCTATCTATGGGGAAGCGGCAAAGACGGCCTTACCGACGCAGAGCGGAACGCAGAGGGATCGCATCTGGGCGGTGCCCGAGGTCAAGAATGACGCGCTGAACTCAGCGACATATTTGTAACGGCGATCACAAATGGAGATCGGCAGCGTGAGCCAAGCGAAGTCAAACCGGTGGGTCGTGGAGGCGGGGGCCTGGCCCCCAGTGAGATCCGCTCAACTTAATCCAATCTCCAATATCCATGCGCTCCGCATCGCTTACCTAGAGACGACTCGGTTAGACACCCTTCTGAAATCTTCGCCACCGACTATCCTGGGTATCGTCTGCCACGATCGGAGCTACGGGCAACCCAATGACATAGGTGCCTATCCGGTTGTCTACCTCGATATCCCGCAATTCAACGGGCCTCCATTGGCCGAGGTATGGACGAGCACACTGCCGGTCACCTATCACCAGGCCGATGGACTCTACTGCGCAATGAACGATGAGGTGCTCTTTGGCGCGTTGCAGTTGGAAGAAAGCCCGGGCACGCTGCTGGACACCGTGACCTACTCCGCCTATCGACGTCTGCTTGTCCAAGCTCGCGCGTTAGGTTACCCGCATCTGTTGCGGGTCTGGAATTATTTCCCCCACATTAATCTTGGATCCGACGGGCTGGAACGGTACCAGCGATTTTGCGCAGGCCGACACCAGGCCCTAGCCGAGGACTTGGTCGGCTTCCCTGGAACTCTGCCTGCGGGGACTGCCGTCGGGACGATGTTCGGCCCGCTGAAAATCCATTTCCTGGCAGCTAGGCAGCCTGGAACACACGTCGAGAATCCGCGACAGGTGAGCGCGTACGAATATCCTCGTGCCTATGGTCCACGCAGCCCGTCGTTTGCGAGAGCCTCCCTGCGGTCCTCCATCTCCGGGGCCCATCTGCTCATCGCCGGTACGGCGAGCGTGGTCGGTCACGTGAGTGTACACATCGGCGATCCGCATAAACAGACGCTGGAAATCATGCATAACCTCAATACCCTGCTCACACATACTGAGCAGCTCCACGGAATTACTCGCGGACAGTGGTATGGGCAGGCCCTCTTCAAGGTTTACATTCGACACCCTGAACACTTCGCGATGATCCGCGACATTCTCAAGGAGCAGCTGCCTTCCCATACTCAGGTGCTGTACCTTCAAGGAGAGATGTGCCGAAGCGAGTTATTATTGGAGATCGAGGGCATCCTGGGTCAAGAAAGGACCATTGACGTGAGCCAAACCGTGTCGCCGGCCCGCGTTCGTTTTCGGCAACCTGTGGTTTCCCAGCATGAGCCGGATAGCTTCAGGAGAGCGTAGTTTCGGTCGAGAGGGGATTGCGGGGATCGCGGTCCCTGGCTTCCCCATTGCTAATACGTCCTTCGTCGACATCAGCCGGCCGGCTCTTTCCTGCCTGAAGGCCCGCGGCGGTCTCGCGATGCTCGGCGAAATTACCGCTCTACCATTCCCCGACTGCAGCTTTGACCTGGTCTGCGTCTTCGACATTGTCGAGCACATCGAGAACGATCGGCAGTCCTTCCGCGAACTCGGTCGGGTTGCGACGGACGATGCGACGTCATCTTCTCGGTCTTGCACCCGGCGCACTGGAGTGCCTTCGATACCCTCGTGGGGCACGTTCGACGCTACGATCCCAAGGATCTCCTGGCCATCCTCGGAGAGCATTTCTTCGTGCTCGAGCGGAACACGGGCTTCGGCATGCAGCCCATGAGCGGCTGGCTTCTCGACGTCGCCGCGTGGGGCCTGGCTCACCATCAGGTACAGTCGATGCGCTGGTACAACGGGCACTCGTGGTGGCCGGCACACATATGAGGTCGCCGCTGAGGATGTCAAGAAAGAGTCCAAGGAGGCGCCCGACATGACCAAGGAATCTAGGGGATACAAGAAGGAGCCCGTATATACAAACGTGGCCTGAGGTGGATGAGATGCAAGCCAAGATTGACAAATTGAAGGCGAAGGCGAGCAACGCGTCGGACACAGCGAAGACCGAGACGCACAAGAAGATCGAGGAACTGGAAAAGCAACATAATCCATGGGCTTCGGCACAAGCTCCCTACAAGCAGTCGGATGGATCGCTTTACCTCCACCACATGCGCGCACAAACCCGCCCGCAATGGCATTTCACCATCGATGTGGACTGGGTCCCTGGGTCCGAGGTCGGGCTGGAAGGCTTGCTGGATTTCTGTGATCGATGGAAGCTCAAGGCGACGATCTTTGTTGCCGGGCGATTTGCGGAGACCTATACGGATCTGATCAGAGATTGCCGGCGACGAGGACACGAACTCGGGACACATGGGTGGGAACACGGTAGCCTCGAAAATGACGAAGATTTTAGGTCAGCCAGTTATGACCAGCAGCGAACATGGATCCGGCTGGCTACGGAGGCCGTGGAGAAAGCCTCAGGGGTTCGCCCGATCGTCTTCCGTGCACCGAGCTTGTGGATCAGCGAAACGACCTTGCGCGCGCTCGAAGATGAGGGATACCGCTACGATTCTTCTGTTCCGGCGAGACGATTTGATTGCGGCTTCGGCCGGGTGCACTACCTGAAATACTTTCGCGCGCCGAGTGAGCCGTACCGCCTCTCGTCATCCCACCTGCGCCTGCCGGGACACAGTTCGGTCATCGAGATGGCTCCGTCCGCGTTCCTGCTTCCAACCAACATGGCCACGCTCCGTACGCTCGGTCTGCCGGTGATGAAATGGATGGTCCGCCGGATCTCCCGACGTGCCTCGCGACTGGTGTTCTATAGCCACCCCTACGAATTCGTGCATGCCCATCGGCAAACCTTCCCGCGCAATATGTCCAAATGGAATATGCAGGGCATGACACCGGAGAATTTCTCTGTCCTTGATGGATTTGTCGAACACATGCTGCTGCAAGGATATTCTCCTTCTCTGTTTGCAAACTCGTTTAGTCATGCGGTTGCTTCATAGCATGAAGCGAGCGCCGATACGCGAATTCTGCCCGCGATCAATGATGTTAATGCGCATGCGGCAGACCTTGCTGTCAGCCACCCGTGAGATAGTCACAAAACCACCAATACATTCGCAGATTGTGAGCAATTCTGAGCAGTCTGAATCCGATCCGAGTGGCATGTTGTAATCATTCGCAGTCGTCATAGTAAGTGCTCACGACGAGGGGCGTGGCGGTCGTGCTCTGCCATTATCATGGGGGGTCGTGTCGACAACGGTCGCTGCTGAAGACCCGTGGCTTCACTTTGCATACCTTTTTCTAAGACTATGTCTTCCGGGAACTAATCTTTCCATGATCCTACGTTTGACGATGTTTTTGCTTTTGAGCTACGGCATCATCTCTTTTGTTGAGCACATCATTCACCGCTATTTCATGCATATGAAATGGTTACCTGCAGCGGTCTATCGGGCGTGTCCGTTGATCAACGAAACTTACGAAGCGCACGCTGTCCGCCACCATAAAAGGTGGTACAGACGGTTTGATTATGAGCCGGATCCAGTCGGGAGACTCGATAATTTGGCGTTCACACTTTCTGATAGCCTCGCCATGCTTATTTCCGCACTGCCGATTTGGGCGCCTTTGATATTTCTTTCACCGCTCGGAGGATGTGTTTTCATCGCCTCAGCCATTGTTCATAACCGTCTCTGGAATGTGCTGCATCGCCAAATGCATGTCCCTGAAGATGTATTTTTCAAGGACTGGAAGATTTACCGCTTCCTCGCTCGCTACCATTTCATGCACCACCAGATGAACGGACGGAATTTTAACGTGGTTTGCCCTCTTGCCGACTTCGTGTTGTGCCGAACGGCCAAACCAAGGGTTCGCGATATTCGTAAAATGCTCACATTGGGTCTGCTTTATCCAAGGAAAATCCGAATGCGAAGGGGTGTGGCCGGGTGGTCGGCTCACCAATTCGCCACAAACGTACCCGTGAATTTGAATTCGGAAGCACTTCCGACGGCAGATCTTGAACTCCACATCTTGCAGACGAGCAATACCCTTTGTTCGTGGGAGTCATCGGGCCGATTCAACGTCGCAAGTCCTGGCGACCAAGCGCTATGTGATCCGCTCCCGCCGTGCAATGCACTACGCAAGCCAACCCCATCTTAGAATGTATTCGCAGATTGTGAGCAATTCTGACCAGTCGGAACCCGATCAGATAGGCATACTGTAGCCATGATTCGCAGTCGTTCGTAGGAACGTGCCCTGCGCTGATGCGCCAGGGATCGTTCGATACACCAAGGGGTAAAGAAAGGAGTTTCACATGTTGTACTCTGCGTTGATGTTCTTGCTGCTCGGCGTTGTGGCGGCTGCTCTGGGTCTGTCAGGGATCGCTGCGGTCGCGACGCAGATTTCCTGGATCTTATTCGTGGTTGGAGTCGCACTCCTGATCATTCACATGGTGATGGGGCGTACGCCTCGAGTGACCTAGCAGGCTGCGGAAACCTATTTCGGCACAGTAGAATTTCGAGGGCCCGCACGTCCGGGCCCCCCCTGCCGGATAGCCCGCTCGACAGGCGAGACACTCTGTCGAGGCTTGCGCCTATTCAGGTGCGCGTGGCGTCCCCGATGCGATGCTCTCGGCAAGGACCTCGCTCTCCAGCCTTATTTCATTTCTGCAGTATGACCACTGCTCACATTGCTTGAGGGAGACTATGTCATGCCTGAAACTCTTGGCGCAAAAGATTCCGTGCCCATCCACCAATTCTCTGTTCTTAGCACCTTGAAGATTGCGACGGGCTGGGTGGTCTTTGTGCTCTGTCTCATTCTAGGGATCGTGTCGGCAACGATCGCGGCTGACGATTCCTACATTGCCGGTTATGCCGCAGCTGTTCTCGAGCACGAATTTAATGTGCCAGGAGCCATCCTACAGGTGCAGGAGGGCGTGGTAGTGGTGACCGCTGACTCGCTCGGCAAGGTGGACCGGCAAAAAGTGATTGGGGCGCTGGAGAAAATCCCCGGTGTCGTGCGTGCGGAAGTCCGGGAGGGCCCGCCGCCTGCCGCAGCTCCGGCGGGTTCTCCACCGGCGACTGTCCAGAAAGAGGTGCCCAAGCCTAAGTCAAAATTCCTTCCTAGTGGGCTGCTTGTGGCTCCGTTCCATGCCGATCCACGATGGCCGCATTTCTCCTTGGCGTCCCGCCAAGTTTCATTCGGCCAGGAGCCGGGGAATTCCGGCTCGGCCAATTTTGGTGAAACGTTTGCCCTCTATCGTAACGCGGCTCCTTTGGATGGACAATGGGAAATCGCGCTCCAGGCCGGAGTTTTCAGTTTATTCAATATGAGTGCCCCGTCCGGATCGAAAGACCTCGTCAATGCCGACTATACCGTTGGGTTGCTCACCAGCTACCGGACCGGTCCGTTCGCGGGCTTCCTCCGCTTCCACCATCAGAGTTCACACCTGGGAGATGAATTCATTCTCAATAGCCAGCCGCCGATCAATAGAATAAATTTGAGCTTCGAAGAACTGGATATAAAAGTCTCCTATGAGCTGGCCTCCTGGTTCCGGATCTATGGCGGCGGGGGCATGCTGATGGGGCGAGATCCAAGCGATATGAAACGCGGCACGAGCCAAGTGGGCGCGGAACTCAGCAGTCCATGGACCTTGTGGGACGGCAAGGTCCGTCCGGTGGCGTATGCAGATTTCCAGGCCAATGCGAGAAGTAATTGGAGGGTCGGCAGCTCCGTCATGGCGGGCCTGCAATTCGAGAATGCGCGGATCGGAGATCGCAAAGTGCAAGTGCTGGCGGAGTATTTCGGCGGGCCATCGCCTAACGGACAATTCTATACGCAAGACACGGAATGGTTCGGAGTCGGCGTCCACCTCTATTACTGATCCACTCCCACTTCCGCTTCGTCGTCGCCATGCTGGCTTCGCATGCCAATGCGAAGGGGAGGGGGTCGGCGCACGTCATCTGTCACCGTGACCAATGACCCATCCACTACACATGTCTACGACCGCTCCGCGTGATCACGATTCGGCCTGCGCGCATGTCGCGTCACTATTTAGGAATCCATGGTTGAAGGAATACGTCCGCGGAAAACTGCGCATCGATCCGATGTACGGCGATTCCAGCTGCCGTTTCAAACTGACCAACGCCGTGGAACGACTCGGGCACGTCCTGCGCTGGCACAAGGGGAGTACCATCAACTTTCCCACGCGCGAGACGATTGCACGGCCATTCCGCAGGCGAGGCTTTACCGAAGATATTCTCCCGATGTGGGGTGGGACGCCGTTCAACAATTATCTGTTCGTGTTTCGTCGCCCGAACGCGCGTTCCTCGTGAAGCGTCTCTCGCATGTGACGATCCGCCATACTCATTCCGTTCTGGGTTTCACGCTGCACGAACGACGCTTCACGTGCAAGCGCAGAGTCGGAGGTCTGTCCAGAGAGCGAGCGGTAGAGTCCGATCGGGTACATGCCTCTGGACATGAGTTTCCACCCCACCATGCAGGTGATGCGGACGATGTCGAGCACCGGCCGAAAATAACTAGGTCGCGCTCCAGGAAGGCGGAAAGCTTCAATGGGAACCGCCAGGCTTCGATATCCTGATCGTGTGGCCTCGATCAGAATTTCGCTTTCGAAGACGAAGCTCCTGGCTTTTTCATGTGCGATCTTCACACGACTCAACAGCGATGCGGGATAGACACGAAAGCCCGACTGACTATCTGCGATTGAATAGCCCGCGGCCCAGGAGACCCAGAAATCGGCCACACGGTTTGCGGCATAGCGCCAGAAGACCGCACGCCGCTGATCTCGACGGCGGGCACCGATGATCATATGATCAGGATAGTAGGCAGCTTCAGTGAGCAATTTTGGAATGTCTTCCGGCGCATGCTGACCATCGCCGTCCAGAGTGACGACTCCAGAGGCTCCAGCTGTCAATGCCTGCTGAAGGCCACGCCATAGACTGGCGGCCTTCCCACAGTTCATGGTATTTCGCAATAATGTGACGGGCAATCCAGCCAGGGCTTCTGCCGTGCCATCGGTAGACCCATCGTCCACGACGATCACGTTTTTGCACTGTCGGATCGCCCGCGATGCCACGTCCCCAATCGTGGCGGCTTCGTTGTAGGCGGGGATCACAACCCAGTATCCGGCCATGACGGTGACCCCAGAAGGTGTATGGACGTTCATACCATCCCCCCATTGATGCCGATCACTTGGCCGGAGATATAGGCGGCCTTCTCGGAGGCCAGGAATCCGACCAGGTAGGCAACTTCTTGAGTCGTGCCGGCTCGCTTCATCGGTACCAGAACCTCGATCTTTTCCGGTTTGCAACTCTGCTCGACCATCCGCGATTCGATAAAGCCCAGCGCAACCACATTGACGGTTACGCCACGGGCGGCGACCTCCCGTGCAAGCGATTTGGTGGCGCCGTGGAGCCCAGCTTTGGCCGCTGCGTAATTCGTCTGGCCTCGATTCCCGAGCAGAGCCGAGACCGACGAAATCGTGATGATCCGCCCCCACCGTGTGCCGATCATCGGAAGGAGCAACGGCTGAGTCACGTTGAAGAATCCGCCCAGCGAGACAGCGATGACGTGGCTCCATTGGTCCGCGCGCATCCCCGCCATCGGGGCATCGTCGTAGACGCCTGCATTGTTCACGAGCACCTGGATCGGGCCGCCTTCCAGAATCTGCGCCAGGGCACGTTGGGTTGCCTGAGTATCACCGACATCGAAGCAGGCCACGCTGGCCGATCCGCCTGCTTTGATAATCTGATCGGTTACTTCTTCAGCCGCAGCGCGATTGCGATGCGCATGGACGATGACGTGCAGATGTTCCTGCGCCAGTTGTCGGCTGATCGCGGCGCCGATTTGACCGCTGCCGCCTGTGACCAAGGCTCGCTTCATGATTGGTGGTCGAGGTACTTCAAGAATATGGATGCGCGCCCATCCAGGAACTCTTGTCGCTCAACCGACACTCGAAAGGCATAGATGAAGCAGTCCACCTCGCCGACTAAACGGATCGCCTGAATCGTCAGGTCTTGCTTCACGTCGTCCAGACGAGTGGCCCGAAGCATCAGACTCTTTACTGCTCCCAGGTATCCCACGGTGAGTCGACGCTCCTTCCCTTGCTCCAAAAGCCCGACATGCACCGCCATCGCCTGTGCCGCATACTCCAGTCCGCAGATTGCCTCCAATCGGTTGTCTCGCCGAAGGGGATTCGTCGCGTCACGATGCGACGAAGTCGTACACAGAATGCTGGTCTCATCCCACCGCTCGACCGTGTCCAGCAGGCACATTGGGCCGTGATGCGGAATCAATTGACAAAGCGCGGCTTTGCCGATCCTCAGCATGGCAGCACCCGGATCAACACGTGTTGGTCCTCCAGATACTCAAGACGGACTAGGGTGTCGCGCTGCCTCGCGATGGCGGCCAAAAGCGGTAACGACCGTGCGGCTTGATTCCCGCTCCGAAGCGCTTCCAGTCTGGCATCATCCATGTGCGTCGCTTCCTCAGAGAGGTCATTGGAAAGAGTGAGATCGAGCTGGGCGAGGTTGTGCCGCGCGGGGGCTCGTGTCAACAACAAAGCGGCTGCGAATCCTCCTCGCAGGGGCCGCGCAGCGTAGAGAGGAGGGGGTGGCGGAAGATCATAAGCCACCAGGAGTAGAGGCCTCTCTTCGATGTGCACATAGGCGGCCGCCTCCAGCAAGGCGGCACAAAAGGAAGAGTCATAACAAGCCAGCACGGTTGACGATTGTTGTGAGCCCGTGGCGATGCCCCAGTAGCCGGACGCGGCATTATGGACGGAGTGGTGGAACAGCGTGGGCGAAATCGTCCGTTGTGGCGCAGCGAGCGCCGTGCACAGACGATCCAGGACGTCGGTCTCGCCGTCGGATGAAGCAAAGACGGACGCGACCTCGTGTGCATCAACCCCCGCTTGTTGCATAGCCTCCTGAGCCACATGGAGAGCCCAGCGTACACTCTCGCTGCTGCGCCTCCGTTCGTTCGGCGGGAGCACGCTTGCGCTCGGCTCGGGCGGGGCGACTTCACACAAAGGGCGCTCGCCTGCCAGCACGGTCCGGCTTTCCGCCCAACCTGCGAGCCCAGGTCCCAACGTACCGATCCCGTTTACATACAATTCCATCAGACGGTCCCGAAAATCAGGCTGCAGTTATTGCCGCCAAACCCAAAGCTATTGCTTAACACGCGACGAACCCGCTGTTCACGATTTTCCAGCAGCACGCGACTGCTCAAGCTGGGATCGATTCGGGTCGTATTCACTGTTCCGGGAATAAAACTTCGCGTGAGGCACGTCGCGGCAATCACGGCTCCCGTGACTCCCGCTGCCCCCAATGTGTGTCCTGTCCACCCTTTGGTCGAGCTGCAGGGGGTCGAAGGGCCAAACACCGAGTGGACGGCCGTATCTTCAATGCTGTCGTTAGATCTGGTCGCAGTGCGGTGCAGATGAATGTAGTCGATATCCTCGGATGTGAGCCCACTCCGCAACAAGGCCGCTTGCATCGCCTTGATCGCTCCGGTCCCTTCCGGATGGGGATGGGACATATGATACCCGTCGCAACTTTCTCCATAGCCCAATAGCGCGACCGCCCCGGGCTGCCTCGCATGCTTGGATTTTTCCAGTAACGCAAAGCCGGCCGATTCCCCCAATGTCAGTCCGTCGCGCTGCTCGTCGCATGGACGGCAGGGATTGCTCGACGTCAGCCCCAACGACGTGAATCCATACAGAATCGTCAGACAGAGGCTGTCTACGCCGCCGACCACCGCCGCATCGCAGAATCCGGCCTCGATGAATCGTGCCGCTGTCGCAAATGCCTTTGCGCTGGACGAGCAGGCCGTGGAGATGACCATTGCCGGTCCCCGCAGTCCCAGGTATGTGCGCACGAAATGTGCGGACGAAAACATGTTATGGGTATATCGATGGGACGTCAGGTATGACGACGGCAAAGCGCCGGTTACCGAATCGCGGTGGCAATACGCATGTTCCGTTTCCAGAATGCCCGAGGTGCTCGAACCGAGGATAACCGCCACGCGGTGGGCGCCGTAGCGTTCTCGGGCCTCTATCGCAGCTTGGATGAACCCATCTTGTTGGAGCCCGAGGAGTGCGAGCCGATTATTGCGGCAGTCGAACTGCTCTACAGCCGTTGACGATAACCCACCGCCGACTAATACGTCTTCCACATCATCAACCCGGCCGATATGGGTGGTGATCCCCACGTCTTCGAAGTCGCAGGGCCGCAACCCGGAACGCCGATTCCGCAATGCCCGATAAGTCTCATCGAGGCCTTTCCCCAACGCTGAGACGATGGTATAGCGGCTGAGAATGAGCGGGGCCATCCCTCTTGCCTCGACATGTCGACTTTGAGGGACTGCGTGCCTCCGGCCCTGAGGATTGTACGAACCATCGTGGAAGGCTCGATTCGGGCGACGATCCTCAACGAGCTGAGATCCGTTTTCCAATGTGCGCTCATCAAACAGACACCGGGCCATTGCAGACACACCTCCCCGCTACCGATCAAGCCTGCCGTGGAGAAAATTACCAGGTTACGCAGAGGTCGACTGTGCAAAAGTGCTCACTTGGGGGAGGTTGCGGCGAGAGGAAGTGGTTTCTCTGGCGATTCAGCTAGGAACGCGGCAAAGACCAGACAGGCGAGCGATCCCAAGGCCGTGGTCAATCCGATGGCTCGGAGCACGGGGATCTGCGAGAGGGCCAGTACTCCGAATACCAAGATCGTAGTTGTGCTGCACACGACCAGGCCATAGATGGTGCGTCCTCGCTCCGCCAGGGTCCCATGTCTCCGGTTGAAGAACAAGGCATAGTCCAACCCAAGACCGATGACTAACAGGAATGACGCAATGTGAAACAGCGAAAACCGTTCACCCAGCGCATGCAGTGAGGCAGCCACCACAACAATAGCGCTCCCGATTGGAAGCATCACTCGCAGGACTGTCACAGGAGCGCGAAGCACGACAAGCAGCACGAGACCGATGGACAGGACGCCCCATCCCAAGAGTCGTAACGTTTCATTCCGGTACTGGCTGACCATTCGGTGTGATTCTTCCTTCAGATCCAAATAGGTAATCTGGTTTTCACCCCACGGCGTCAGAAACTCCCGGAACTTCTGTCTGTCAGTGACGCCACGCAACGGCACGACCGCAACCCAGTGTCCCTCATGCACATACAACAGCGAGTCTAGTTTGAGTCCCAGCGCTGTCCCGCGGAACATCTGGATGTCGACCGGCTCCTGCGTCCGGGCCTTCCCTGCAGCGTCCAGGAAAGGCTGAAACAAGCTGGCCTTGAACGGTAAACCCTTCAAGGCTGATGTGAGATTTCGCTCCAAGGTTTCGCGCTCAGGCACCGCCGCCTGGCGCGCCTGTTGGGTCTTGCGACTGGGCAGATAGCGAGCAGCGAGATCGTATCCTGCCAGTTCACCTTTTCTCACGAGTGGGTCCAACGTCAGCGCCAACGCTTCACTCCGTTGGAGAGCCTCTTCTTCGCTTGAGCCCTCCACCACAATGAGGTCCCGGACATCCGGCGCCCCGAGTTCATTACGAAGGACGTGATCCCGCTCTTTCTGCTCAACCGAGATCGGGCTCAGATTGGCAAGGTCCTGCTCCCATAGCGGTGTATCCGACCAGATGAAGGAGCCGATGGCGATGACTACAGCCAGCGGAACCACAGGTCGTGCCCTTGTCAGCGCATCGATCCACTGTGCGACATGCAACCCTTCGCGTCTCGTGTGAAATCCTATGGGAACGATGTGGGGAAGGACCCAACGAGTCACGCACGCGGCTGTAAATAACCCGACCATCGCGAACAGCCCCAATTGCGACAGACCAGGGAACCCGCTCAGGAGTAATGCAGAGAACCCAAGAGCCGTCGCCACGACTCCGAGGCGCATCGTCGGCCAGATTTCTTTCATCACGGCCGGCGCCCGGCGCTCCCGGGTGAGATGGCTGAACAGATGGATGGGATAATCGTCCACAACACCTAGCAACGTAATTCCAAACGCCAAGGTCATGCCGTGAATAAATCCGAACACAAGACCCACGGCTACGATCCCGGCCAGGATCGCGCTCGCCAAGGGGAGGAAGCTGAGAGCAAGAATAGAGATTGATCCATAGCTGACGAAGAGAAACGTTGTGACCAGCAACGTCGCGCACAAGGACAACCGCCACACATCGTCTTGGATAGTCTGCCGCACCTCAACGGCAATGACGCTGGGTCCCGTCATCACCAACTGAACGGGAGCTGCACCAGTGGGAGTTTCGGCGACCGGTCTGAATGCCTCTCTAATTTGCCCTTGCAGTTGTTCCTGGGAGTCCAGATCAAAACCGGCTGCATGCGTTTCCGCCACGAGCAACGCGCGCCGCAGGTCCGACGAGAACCACACTCCTTGGTGTCTTGCCGGAGCCGTCCAGGTCATCCAGGTGTGAAGGATCTTCATGAATTCGCCGGTGGGATCGCCCGGGATCAGTTCCTTAACCATTGGCGACAGTGGAGAGGTGAGGTCGCTCAGCCGCAGTTCAAGGAAATCGCGGAGATGATCTCGACTGAACGTGGACTCCCGCACGCCTGGACTGAGCACATACCGATTCTGAAAGAGGCGTTCCCGCTCCTCTTTTGTCCAGGCTTCCTCCCCATTGCCGACATAGTGGAACGAACCGCTTTTGCGCATCCAGGTCGCCAACTGTTTGCTGGCCCCTGCCAGCAGATCGGCATCCTCTCCCTCCAGGGCCATCAGGATGAGCCGCCCGGCCGCGCCGGTTCGCAGCTCAGTGAGCAGCAGGCGTTCGGTTGGTGTCGCGCCCTGCGGGAACAAGCGGGAAAGTTCGGTCTCCACCTGTGCACGCGTGGCCACGAACCACGCTGCGAACCCCAGCACCATGCACCAGATCACCAGTGTGACCCAGGAACTCCTGGTCACTGTACGCCCGTCGTGATGACCATGACAGACCGATCTCCGTCCGGTGCTCGGACCTCAATGATACTGACCTGTTCCCTTTCTCCGGAGAACCGAATGGACTCCACCAGTTCCTGCACGGCTTTGTCCAGTGGACGCAGAATCAAGACCCAGCGTCGTGGCTCACCCTGCAGCGTCACGCTATAGAAACGCTTCAGGGTGATGACGTCATTGGCGAGCGTTGACCGAAAGGCCTCTATAAATGCCCGCAGCGCAGGGTAGTCGTGCAATGAAAGGGTCCTGTTCGTACCCTTCGTCTTGCTCTCGAAGAGGACCGTATCGCCTTCAACGAGGTAGCGTTCGTCATGAGGAGCGGTGATATGTTTCTCGAGCCCCGTCGGAGGAGTGAAACGCAAGATGCCTTGGGTCTTCAACGGTTGGGTGAGCAGGTTCGAAAATGCGGTCTCCTCATACCGTACTTCCGCTTGCCGGTTCTTGGCCAGGCTCTCAATGAGCTGTTCCACATTCCAGCCAGGTGATCCTGCTTCGCGCTCAGACTGTGGCGACGACTGGGCCAGGGACATCGGCGCAGGACCCGG
>DASVEA010000183.1:0-9158 GCA_036380815.1 Nitrospiraceae bacterium | reverse complement strand
AGAACGGGGTCTCCTCGAATTCGTCGTCCGTGGAGAGAGCATTGGGATCCTCAGATGGCCTCGCCACAACCGGCTGCTCTCCGCTGCGGATCGGCTGGTCGTCATCCCGTTGATCGAAATTCATGGCTGCCAACTTCAGTGATCCGGCGCGAAGGGGTTATAGTCAAGTTCTTCTCGAACCGTTGTGGCCGGTCCGTGACCCGGCAACAATCGATACCCAGGTGGCAACGCGAGCACGCTGGTCCAGACCGATCCCAGATGGGTCTGATACAAAGTACTGGGATTCGAGCGGCCAATGGATCCCGCAAACAACGTATCGCCGACGAAACAGACGTGCTGTGACTCGGCCTCCATTCGATAGCAAACCCCGCCAGGGGTATGGCCCGGCGTCGCCAGGCAATGTACGCGCAAGCGCCCAACCGCAATTGTCTGACCATTTTCCGGCGCCTTCAGGTGTGCAGCGGGGGGCCGCCAGCTGAGGAGATCGACATCCTCCGTTCCGAGATACACCGGCACCTCATGAAACTTCAGAATCTGGTCAATCCCGTCGGCATGATCTGCATGGCCGTGCGTCAGACAAATCTCCATCAGTCGCAGGCGGTGCGTGGACAAGAACTCGATCATCGCCGGCGCATTGTACGCCGTGTCGACGAGCACCGCCTCCCCGCCGTCATGGACCACATAGCCCTGCACGCCATAGCCATTGATCGATCCCTGTATCGTCTCTACCCAGGCCATCGGATGTTGTGCGACCGGTTCCCACTTCTCGATCGTGATCTGCTCCAACGGACCAGGACGAAGGCCTAACGCCTTCGCCAGCGCCCGAACCTCAATGCGATCAGGTAGGCGAACACCGCGCTCCAGCGCTGTGATGTCACCTCCGGGCAATCCAGTCATCCGCGCCACATCCGCCACAGTCCATGCCTGTCCGATGCGGGCCTTCTTGATAATGTCACAGAAATCGTCTTCGAGCGGCATAACCAAGCCTTCAGCTATCGCTTCTGTTCCACACCTCTGCCATCTTAGGTCAGGCCGCTAATGATGCGGCGATAGTCATCCTCGGAGTAGGCTCTGAGAGTCGTGGACCGCACATTGCCGAGCGATCCCAACTTGAGGCCGAAACTTGCCAGCTTGTCGTTGTTGGGCATCTCGACGATGAGCACCAGATCATACGCCCCCAGCGTCATGTAGAAGGATTTCACCTCGCCACCCAAGTCCTTCGCGAGCTTCTTCACCCCATCCAGCCGCTTCGGCGAATCCTTCACATTCTTCATTCCCTGATCCGTCCAGTTGAGAAGCATCACATAGGTAGCCATGACAGACGCCTTTCATAAACTTGTTGCATTCACAAACATCTCAACATCCAGACGGAGGATACTGTGCTTGATACTGGATCTTCAGCATCAGCGTGCGTCCAGCGAGCACCAACCTCTTTTAAACGATCTGCCCTTTCACTCTCTGGAGTGGGTGGTGCCGACCTGGGAGCCCGACCGCCTGAGATTTCATCAACTCCTAAAGGTTGGCCCGATTGGTCTCCAACTGCGCGCAACTTTCTCACCCTCCCACCCACTGGCACGCCGAGACGTGCCATTAGCCCGGGCGAGGGCCTTCCAACTCTTTATTCCTCCCTTTAGGGGAGTGGCCAAGGTTGCCCTTTACTGCGCGCATTGAGCGACCACTGTTTCATCGTGGGGGCTCTGCGAGCAAGAAGGGCACCTGGCCGCTCCCCCTAATCCTACTCAGGCCGCGCGTTGCGCGAGCACAGGAGATCAGCGGGCCACCTGTCCACTCTTCTCTCAGCCTTCCGGAACCAACTTTATCTCCTTCACTTCTCCGAACCCCGACAATAACTTCGGCAGGGCCTCGCCGGCCCCGACAGCGACAATGGTCAGTCGCTCGGGGTTGAAATGTTTCTTCGCCGCCTCCAGAATCTCTTCTTTCGTCAATGCAACCACGCGGGCACGCAATTGCTGGAGAAAATCCTTGGGAAGCCCGTCGTATTCCAGCTCAACCAACCGCCCCACGATCGCGGACGAACTGGCAAAGGAGAACACAAACGAGTTCACATAGGCCTCTTTCGCTTCTGCCAGCTCGCTGTCCGTGACCAACTCGGTCCGCATCCGCTCCATGTTGACGACAAACCGAGTGATGACCTCTTGCGTCGATGGCAACTTCGTCTCTGCGCGCATCAGCCAGACGCCTTGATCGTGCACCCCGGAGTTCAAGCGGCTGCCGACCGAGTAGGCCAAGCCCCGCTTGGTCCGCACGTCGTTGAAGAGACGGCTGCGAAAGGAACTGCCGCCCAGAATATCGTTGGCAATTGCCAACGCCACATAGTCGGGATCCTGCTCTTTGATCGACAGATGACCGAGGCGAAGATGCGTTTGCGAGGTCTCCTTGTTCACGAACCGCACAACGGGCTTCGCCGTCGGGTTCTGGGGCACGTCGGCAATCGTCAGGACCGGAACCTCGCCTTTTTTCCAATCGCCAAATACTTCGCGCAGCAGGGCCAGCATCGCGGACTTGTCGAAGTCGCCCGTCACTCCCAACATCATGCCGTTCGGATGAATGGTCTTCCGGTGAAAAGCGACCAGATCGTCTCTGGTGAGGCGGGTGATAGACGCGATGCTGCTTTCACGCGCCGACGGGTGGTCCGCTCCGTACAGGAGCTTGACGAACTCGCGTCCGACGATTGAACCGGGGTTATCTTGCCTGCGGCGAATTCCTTCGATGGTCTGCAGCTTGGCCAGTTCAACCCGCGCCGGCTCAAAAGCAGGTGTCCGAATGAGTCCCGCGAAAATCTGGACCCCCCGCTTCAAGTCCTTGCTGAGTACATCGAGCGACGCGGAACCGGATTGCCGTCCAATCGAGATGCCGACATCCCCGGCGAACTGTTCGAGTTCTTCGTCCACTCGTTCTGCCGACAGACCGCCGCCCCCGCCTGTCCGCATGATAGAACCGGTCAACGAAGCCAGGCCGATCTTCTCTACCGGATCGAGCCAGCTGCCGGTTCGCATAGTTGCAGTCATGCTGATCAAGGGCAGTTCATGGTCCTCAAGGAGATACACGACCATCCCATTCTCGAGCACCACGCGATCCGGTTCTGGCGGGGTAAACTCCACCGACTTAAACGTCATCTGCCTGGGATCGTCCAGTGCGAGGGTGCCAGCACAGGCAGCCAGCACCGGGAGCAGAATCGAGATGATCAACAGACCGACGACCGTTGTGCTGCGCCTTACCCCTAACCCCTCACCCCTTACGCGCTTCCTCACGTCTCTCACCGCGCCACCTCGCGCTGCGGCACCGTCGCGACGTTCTTCTCGCCGGCCTTCTTCACCAACGTGGCCACTGTCCGGTTCGACTTTGTGAAATACTCAGCTGCCACTCGCTGGATATCCGCAGGCGTCACGGCCGCAATTTTGTCCCGAGCCTTTAACGCGTAGCGCCAGTCTCTCGCTACCGTCTGATAAAGCGCCAATTGAGAAGCCAGGCCTCCGTTGGAACGAAGCGCCCGCACCACATCGGCATCCAGGTTATTCAGCACTTTTTCAAGCTCCTTGGCGGAGACCGGCTCCGTCTTGAGTCGTTCGAGCTCGGCATAGATGGCCGCTTCGACTTCTGCCGTCGTATGGGGCGCAAGCGGCGTGGCACTGAGCACGAACAGATTCGGAGCAAGGACCCCCGGATAGTTCGAATCGGAGTTCACCGAGGCGGCGATCCGTTTCTCGCGGACCAGATTCGCATAGAGCCGGGAGGTGAGTCCGTCGCTTAATACCGCGTCGATCACGTCGAAGACATAGTCATCGGGATAGCCCAACGCCGGCTTGTGAAACCCGATGGCCACCGACGGTTCAGCATCGAACTCCACCTCCACGCGGCGCTCCCCTCGTTGAGGCGGCTCAACGGTGACGATCGGAGGTTGTGGAGGTGCGGCCGGTATCTTGCCGAATGTCTGCTCGATCAAGTTCATGACGTCTTTGGGATTAATATCGCCCACGATGGCAATCGTCGCATTGCCGGGACCGTAATAGGCTTTGAAGAAGGCTTCGGTGTCGGCCGGCGTGAGCGACAGGATGTCCGACTCCCAGCCGATCGTCGGAATGCCATACGGATGTGCGCGGAAGGCAGCCGAGGTGAAGGTTTCAAACAACAGCCCGCTGGGGCTGTCGTCATTCCGTAACCGCCGCTCCTCCATGACCACTCCGCGTTCTTTGTAGAATTCGCGGAGGACCGGATGCGCCATTCTATCGGCTTCAAGCGCAGCCCACAGCGGCAGACGATTCGCCGGGAGGCTGATCATATAGCGAGTCAGGTCCTTGCCGGTCGCGGCATTGAGCCCGACCCCCCCATGGCGTTGGTAGAGTAAGGCCATCTCATTGCCCGCCACGAACTGTCCCGCCTTGTCTTGTAGTTCCGTAAATCGTTTCTGCAGCCCCTCGATGGCGGCCTGATCCTCGGGACTGGCCGGTCTCTCCTGACTCTTCCGTGCGAGCTCCCGTTGCCTTTGCTCCAGCTCGGTCCCCACTCGATACCACTCTTCGAGAACGGGGCGTTCTTTCTCGTAATTCTTCGTCCCGACCGTCCTCGTGCCCTTGAACGCCATATGTTCGTAGAGATGCGCTAGGCCAGTTTGCCCCACCTGTTCGTTTACTCCCCCGACTCTGAAGGTCATGTTGAGAGAGACCACCGGCGTCTGATGTCGTTCGACCATGAGGATGGTCAATCCGTTCGTCAATTTCTGTTCCACTACACGATCCGCCAGGCCGGACGAGGCGGCATGCAAGAGGTTAAGGTTCAGGCTGAGGGCCAAGGCGACGATCAATGCCGTGAAGCGTGAAGCGTGAAGCGTGGAAAGAGCTAAGGATTGAACGCTGGGGTGCCGGCCGGATTTTTTCACATCGGTGTTACGTCGACTACGTCTTGTTGCGAGATACGCTTCACGAGATACGAGGAGCGATTCGGTTGTCATATGAATAGCTCCAGTAATTCTTCCGGTCGTTCAATAAACCAATCAGGCCGGCAAGCGGCCATCTTCTCCCGATTCCCCATACCATAGCCGACTGCGCAGACACGGATACCCGCATTGTGGCCGCCGTTGATGTCGTTGGTGCTGTCCCCGACGAGTACAGTCTGCTCTTTCGGCACATTCATTTGTTCCATTACATGCAACAGCATGCCAGGCTCCGGCTTCAGTCCGAATCCGTTATCCCCGCCGATGACACATTGGAAATGATGCGCCCCTAATCCTTGGAGAATCACGTTTGTGTACTCGGTCGACTTGTTGGTAGCCACAGCCTTTCGTTTGCCCGCGAAATGCGTCAGCATCTCTCCAACGCCGGGATAGAACATCGTGCGATCGAGGCAATGGGCCAAGTACTGGCTCCTGAACACCTGCAACGCCTCGTCGAAGGTGACCCGGCTGCCCTCGCCGACCGACAAGCGCAACAATTGTTTCACCCCATCCCCCACAAACCCGAAGATTTCCTCGATTGGCCGCTGCGGCAGCCCCAGCTCGGCCAACGTCAGGTTCACCGACGCGGCAATGTCCCATTTGGACTCGATGAGCGTCCCGTCCAAATCGAAGATCAACAGCTCGACCGAGGTCTTGCCCATCATTATTTTGCCTTTCGTAACTCGTCCTGCAACGCACCAAGACGGTCTCGCTTCGCCGGGTCGGGTTCCTTCATCCAGGCTTCGCGCACGAGATTCACCATCCGCTTCTGTCCCACATGAGGGGGAAGCATCGGCTCGACAATCCTCCATCGATTCTTGACGGCTTTCACGCGAAACCGTACTTCTTCCGTCTCAACCTCCTGGACGAAACCGGCGGTTTCCAGATACACCGAGCCTAAGACCTGAAAGGTGACCGGAATCACGACTTCCAGCTTATCGATCACCTCCCATTGGCGATACTGCTCCGCCACCACAAAACCTCGCGTCACGACGACATGCCCCCACACCGGCTCCTCATTCCAACTCGTATAGGTCGCGACCGCCTCGACAGATATGGCATCTAGCCGAGCCCCCTTATTATCAAGCGCCAGATACCGTTTTACCACGTCAGCCGGTGAGTGCTTGAGGGATCCGGTCTGCGCGAGCCCATCACCGGTTGACAACACCAAGGCAATCAACTGACACAGAATAAACACTAGCGGCCCCACAACGTTGGGTGTCATCGCGTGCTCTTTTCTTCCAATCTGTATTCCTCCTGAGGGAACTGAGTAAGCCTCCCTAGCAGGCTGTTGTAAAAATCCGCAGGCGCTGTGCGGGCACAAGACCCGCTCAGCCGTTTCAGCTCACCCGACTTTGTGTAACTTCATCAAATTGGTCTTCCCGGGCTGACCAATTATGGTCCCTGACAGAATTACGATTCGCTGTCCCGTTGTCGCCAGTCCCTCGGTCTTCAGGCGGCGTTCCGCTTCATCGATCCGCTCATCAGTGTGAGCGATCTGCCGCATCGTGTGAGGGATCACACCCCAGTACAGCGCCATCCGCTGCCGTACGGCCTCAAATGGAGTCAATGAAATAATTGACGCGTCGGGTCGCTGCTTCGACAGCAAGCGCGCAGTCGTACCTCGTTCGCTAAATGCCACGATGACGCTCGCCCCTATGGCTGAGGCTGCCGAAGAGGCCGAATGGCAAATGGCTTCCGGGAATGAGCCTTCCCCCCGTGGCGCGTCGGACGAGCGCGTACACCACGATCGAGTCCCTTCTTCTGCTGCTCGAACGATTCGGTCCATGACACGGACTGTTTCCACCGGGTGCTGTCCGATCGCCGTTTCTGCGGACAGCATAACGGCATCAGTCCCATCGAGCACGGCATTAGCCACATCCGACGCTTCGGCCCTTGTCGGGCGCGTGTGGTGCGTCATGGACTCTAACATCTGAGTGGCCGTGATCACGAGGCGGCGGCGGCGGTTGGCTTCGGCGATGATGCGCTTCTGTAGGAGCGGAACCGCCTCCGGCCCCATCTCCACTCCCAGATCGCCCCGCGCAACCATCACGCCGTCCGCCTGATCAAGAATCGCGTCCAAGCACTCAACCGCTTCCGGCCTTTCGATCTTCGCAATAATCGGCATGTCACCGCCCCAGTCGGCCACTAACTTCCTTGCGGCCACCACGTCATCGGGACCTCTGACAAACGAGAGGGCTACATAGTCCACACCCTGCGCGATACCGAACCGGAGATCCTCCCGATCTTTGTCTGTCAGCGTGGGGGCGCTGATGCGAGTATCCGGCAGGTTCATGCCCTTGCGCGAGGTGAGTCGTCCCCCGGTCACGACTCCGCATTGGACTGCGCCGCCGGTAATCCGATCGGCAATCAGCTCGATTAACCCGTCGTCAATCAGGATGCGGGCACCTGGCTGGACGTCCCGCGCCAGGTATTGGTAGGTCACAGGAATCTCAAGCAGGTCGGATGAAGCGATAGACTGTGCGCCGAGTTGATCGCCGGACCGGAGCAGAGTCGTCACGAGCCTCACAGTCTGGCCGGCAACCAGATCGAGCCCGCCCTGATCGACTTCCCCAACACGTATCCTCGGTCCTTGCAAGTCCTGGATGATCGCCACCGCCACGTGCCGGTGATCCGCTGCTTCGCGAATGGCCTTGATCGCACGAGCATGCGACTCGTGGGTCCCATGAGAAAAGTTGAGTCGCGCCGCATCCATGCCGCTCTCAATTAACTGATCCAGCAAGGTGGGCGAATCGCTGGCGGGGCCAATGGTGCACACGATTTTAGCTTTACGCATAGAAGATGCTGTCACTGGTCATTGGTCAACCGAGATGCGCGCCGCGCGAGACAGGCGGAACGAGCAAGGGGTCGAGGTCCGAAGTTCGAATCGCGCATTTCGCGCGCGTCCCGCTTTTCCCGCTCTTCTCGCGACAAAGTCGGGGAATGCCATTCTAGCAAAGGACCTCCAAGCCCACAACGCACCGCCGTTTCAAGCGCTGACCGCCTGGTTCCTCCATGATCGAGCCGCCCTATGACAACGCGTAGAGGCGGAATCAGGGCACGGCCTTCACAGTGAATCGCCACGCTCCATTTCACCCCGTTACGGCAGCTCGCTTCCGTGCATTCGGGCGAAGATCTCCCAGTCGAACTGCTTCGGTGCTACAGCGTGGAGTGGGGTCGCCTCGATGGTGCCTGGCCCGCGATAGGCCAACATGCACCCGACCACCCGCTCCGGCTCCTTAACGAGACGGCGAATCGCTTCATAGGCCAGATCTTGTCCGATGGTCTTGTCCTCAGGGGTCGGGGGTGCCCCCCGTAATGTGTGCCCGAGTATGGTGGCTTTGGTTGCAGGGGCGAGGCGATATTCACCGGGGCGTGCCTGAAACTGTGGCCACGTGTTCAGCGTGCCGGCGACATACTCGACAAGACCGCGCACGCCGCCATCCGGGTGATGGCGATGGGGCGTCTGTTCCGCCACCACAAACAGATGGCTTTTGTTCGGGACGCCCAAGGTGCGGCTGAGCGTGCCCAGGATGAAGTCGTCGATATACGCGTCGGGATCGGGATGCTCGTTGACCAAGAGTCCTTCAGCTCTGGCCTGATACGCACAGGCGAGTGCAAGATGGCCGGACCCCGCCCCCATAATCTCGACGAAGAAGACGCTGCCCATGGCGGAACTGGTGGCCTTCAGCGACTCGATGGATTGATTCGCCAGAGACACGGCAGAATGAAAACCCAGGGAGGTCGTCCCCGCGAGATTATTGTCGATCGTGCCAGGAATCCCTACTGCCTGGACCCCAAATCCTTCGTAGAGCGCCCGCGCGCCTCGAAGACTCCCGTCCCCACCAATGACCACCAAGGCTCCATCTTCCGTATAGGGCCGAAGATGCCGCATGGTGGCCTGCTGCACCTGCTCGTCCTTGAAATCTTCGAAGCGGCTGCTCCCAATCGGACTGCTCGCATGGCTGCCCATGCCGCGGGTATCGTCCTCGGTCACCATTTCAATCCAGTTGTTGGCCAGACCTAAATACCCGTGACGAACGAAGTAGACTTCCAGGCCAAACCGGTGTCCTGTCACGCGCAGTTCTTTCAACGCGGCGCCGGCACCGGCGAAGTCGCCACCTGAAACCAATGCCACGATCCGCTTGATCTGTCGGGGCTTGAGCGTGATCCGGTCTCTGCGTTCGCGCTCGACCTTTACCCAGGT
>DASVEA010000182.1:0-2154 GCA_036380815.1 Nitrospiraceae bacterium | reverse complement strand
GATGAGATGGATCTGCAGCTGGCGCTCTGTGACCTGACCCGCCCGCGGATGGATGAGCTGATCAAGAAGGCCGAAGAGGCCAAGGCGGTTATAAGAGGAGAAACCTTCTACGATATCGACAAGTTGGAGTGGGCGATTAATGTATTCCGTGAGGTCACATCCGTGATCTCGATGGTCTATGCCCCGGCTAGGGTCTGCATGCCGCCGATGGAAACCGATCTGTCGTACAAGGTTTTTTCCTCGTCCGAGGTGATGGATGCCATTCACGATATACAGGTGAATGTGTATCGCGACGTGTTCGAGCATCTGGTGAAGCCGGTGATCGAGAAAGAGCAGCCGGACGTGATCGGCATCTCGATCGTCTTACAGCAGCAGATGTTCTCCTCCATGACCTTCTGTTCCCTCATCAAACAGTATTTCCCACGCATTCACGTGACAATCGGCGGCAATACGGTCACGCGCCTGCGCGATGTGCTGCCTCAGTCGCCGCTGTTCCAATACTTCGACAGTGCCGTGGCCTATGAAGGGGAGACGGCCTTTGTGCAGCTGGTCTCGGCGGTGGGGGCGAGGCGGAGTCTCGCCGAGGTGCCGAACACCATTTATAAGGACTTGACCGGCGTGCATACCTCGCCGACCAGCTATTCGGAGGATATGGCAACGCTGCCGCCGCCGGACTTCGATGGGCTGCCGCTGGAGAAGTATTTCGTGCCGACAAAGGTCTTGCCCTATCTGGCGACGAGAGGTTGTTATTGGGGCCGCTGCGAGTTCTGCGACCACGGCGAGGGCTATACGGCCGGCTACAGGACAAAGAAGATCCAGGAGATCATCGACGAGATCGGGTATTTGAAGAATAAGTACGGCGCCAAGCATTTCCACTTCACCGACGAGTCCTATCCGCCGGCGCTCTTTCGAAAACTGTCGCGTGGTCTCATTGATTCCAAGATGGACATTATCTGGACGACGCACATGCGATTTGAAAAAAGCTTGCTCGACTCGCAAATCTGGCAAGACGCGCACGACTCGGGCTGCCGCTATCTCCACTTCGGCTACGAGTCGGGCAACGAGCGGGTGCTGAAGCTGATGGACAAGGCGACAACGACGGAGATCATCACGCAGCATCTGCAAATGTCGGCTGATGTCGGCATCTGGAACCACTGCATGGGCTTCTTTGGATTTCCCGGCGAATCGAAAGAAGAAGCCTGGTCGTCGGTGCAGTTTCTGGAGCAGAACAAAGAACACGTGCATTCGCTCGGCTTCGGCACCTTCGACCTGAGCAAGCACACGCCGGTGGCCAAGCAGCCGGAACGCTGGGGTGTGACGGTCTATAAGAATCCCGAATGGGATTTGGCCCTCGACTATTACTACACCGTGAAGAATGGGATGAGCATCGAAGAGGTCGAGCGGCTGTTCGAGGAGTTCGAGCGAAACCATAACCCTGGCTGGGACTTGCGCCTATTCATCCGCGAATACGTGTTCCTCTATATTGCGCGCTTCGGGATGCAGAAGCTGACGGATTTGCAATTCAATGCGGATCGCATTGTGGGGACGCCACCGTCGCTGGCAGGAAAAATGGGAAGTGTGAATTGGCTGACAGGCTGACAAGCCGCAAGCTGACATGCTCTAATCCGATGTCAGCGTGATTCCTGTCAGCTTGTCAGCAGGCGATATACAAACGACGAACAATGACTGAATTGCTTCACATAGACGGTCTCGCTCCATTGGCCAAGGCCGGCCGGAAGACCTCCAAGGTCATGCTTCTGTTTCCGCCTGAATGGGTGCCGACTGCTCCCTATCTGGCCTTGCCCTCTTTGACTGCCGTCCTCCGCGAAGCGGGGCATCAAGTGGTCCAGCGCGACATCAATATCGAGATGCACGATCACTTCTTCAGCGACTCGTTTCTGATCTGGATCAAGGCCCGCCAGACCATGCAGTTGAAGGCCTTGGAGTCGAAGGAGCTCCGAGGGGAACTGACCGACAAGGAGATGGGCCAGCACGCAGCGCTGGAGCAGGCGGCTGAAGTAGACCTGTTCGATCTGGCGGAGCGGGCGGAAGTGTCGAAGCGGGTGGTCCGCGGCCCACAATTCTACGAGGCGGAGAAGCTCGAAACGGCCTTGAACACCTTCCGCGAGGTGATGGCCTACATCTCCACCGCCT
>DASVEA010000181.1:0-4621 GCA_036380815.1 Nitrospiraceae bacterium | reverse complement strand
CTGATGGGCGCGGGCGATGTTGATGAGCAGTTGCCTGGAGATGGCATCCGTGACCGCCTCATCATAGCTCGTCACCGCTCGATTCAGTGTGATGGGGGAGAGGCAGCCGGTCACGGCCAGGCTGCAAATGACTCCCGCCAGGATCAATCGCGCGGGGGATATTGAACGTTGCCCCATCATCATGTGAACAACCTTCGGCGAGCCCGAGAATCCTTCGGCAGGTTTGTAGCATAACTGGCACGGGATGCATAGGAGCCTGTCCGCCATTGACCATTCTACTGCGGCGAAACGATCCGTGACCGTCTGTGTCGTGCTCGGCCCGAAAAATCCTCAACGTAATCCGGCAAATACGCCTCCGGTTGATCCGGGCCTTGCGCCGCTCATCTGGCCGCACTTCCTTCGCCTCGTCACGAAGACAATGTCGGACAGGCTCTTGGCGGATCGCGCATGTTTCGTGGTGAAAACGAAAGGGGTCGGGAGTCTTCAATGAAGACTCCCGACCCCTTTGATCGCCGCAGTTATTCTAGAGGGTGAACCACTTTGGCAAAATTCAACAGATCGGTCATGAGAAACTCGCCGGGTGTCGCGGACGGCAGCTCCGGTTTCCAGTTCGGCCGAGCGGCCAGATAGGATGTCTCATCGGCCTTCAGTAGGCCGATGAACACTTCACCGACGATGCGGCCTCCCACCGGTCCTAATTTGAGACCATCCTCCATGAGCTCCGCCTCCTTCAAAATGTAATACCAGAGTGGCGTGCTCTTCTCCATGCCGAAGGGCGTGAGCGCGTCCAGTTGTGTGGGTGTCAAGACGGGAAGACTCATCCTTCGCGCAATCGCCTGGCCGGACGGTATACCGAAATTGACATGGCGCATCAGATTGCGCGAGGCCAGCGACTGTACCCCATCGGCCGGCAGACCCGGAGCAGGCCCACGCGAGCCTGGAAGCAACATCATCACGCTGGAAAGTTTGCCGTCAATCCGCTTGTTGGGCCGGAAATTGCCATCGCCGAAATTGAAGAACGTTTGCCAGTCGACAAACCGGCGCGGCGCGCGTTTCCCTCCACGCATATCGTTCGGGTCCTGATTTTCGGCGCTGGGGTCCAGGTCATCGTTGAAGACAAACGCGAAGAACTCCGATCCGACTGTGGGACCGAAGTTCAGCCGATAGCTGGGGCGAATTTGCGAATGGCCGAAGCGGTAGGCAGCCACTGAAAATTCGATCGGGATCGACGGATTTCTTTTGTCCAGCTCATAGAAGCGGAGTCCCTTTTTGAGGATGTCATCGACGCGCTCCTGCCCGATCGTCAGTGGCAGGAATTCGTGCAGGATGATCCACTGATAGTGCCAGCGGACCTGACGTTGGGCCATCTTGAAGATCCGCTCAGCCGATTGATCGGCATGAGCGGGATCCTTGCGCAAGTGGTCGATCACGGCATTGTGAAAACGCAGTACCGCCAAGTGGAACTGAGCAAGGATCACGTGCTCGTCGTTCCGGCTATCTGCGATGATGGCGTTGTTGTTCGCATCGCGCGGCAAATCGAACCGGACCGCTCCGTTGCGAGAGACTCGTTCTGAACCCGGAATGGATTCTACGAGCAGCTTGAAATCACCGGAACTGAAGTCATACAACTCTCGGGATTCTTCCGGCCCAGCGCCATACACACTGTCCAGATCGAACGCCGCGGTGCGAAAGTTTGTCGTCTTTCTGGGGTAGCTCCGTTCGAGCAACGGGGATCGCGGGTCGAGCGTCACATCGTGGTCCAGGAACTGACCGAAGAAGGTTACGCCGGCCGTCATGTTGGGATTGTCGGGATTGTTCTTACTGCGCTCGGGATCTGTGATCGATAGCTTGGGATCGCTCAGGTCATCCAACGCGTCGATGATGCCTCCTTTTCCACCCAGTTTTTTGGCCTGTTCACGTGCGGCATCGGTCGGCGGGGCGAAGGGCGGCAACTCAGGAAACATGCGCGTAAAGGAATTGTCCGGACTGTGTGGCCGGTCCTGCATACCGGGAAGGTGAAGATTGTTTTTTCCATCGGCGTAAGCCGCAGTGAGGCCAAACAGCGCTGTAGAACACAACACTCCTGCGAAACCGGCCGACAGGAACTTCTTGCGACGATGCGACATGATGTCCTCTTCTTGATGTTTCAGGAGTTCAGAGATCCGGGATTCAACCATTGTTGCCCGGCATGAACGAAATGCCAGTCGGACTTGAGCAAGAACTGAACCATGGAGAGCGCATAATCCTCTCGTTTTCATCTTGGCGAAAAGAAAGGAAAGAGCTCTGTGGAATACGCTCTCGAAAGAGGACCGTATGTGAAAGAAGACAGTATGCGAAAGAGTCCATCGCTTCTAATAAACATACAATGTGGCCCCTCACACCAGCGATGTCGAAGATGTGCCGAGTTGTTCTCAGCCGATACTACGGTGGTATCTGGTTTCCTAAAGGACGATGTTTTCAAACATTTGGGCCTCATGCAGAATCATCTTTCCGGAGACTCGTCGGCAACGGCGTGCCTTCGATCTTGAAACGTGTGGCATAGAGAGAAAGAAAGAATATTTTCTCTGGCGGGACTGGCATGCACTGCATCGAAGAACACGACTCTCATTGCATTGCAGCAGTGGTCTCTAGATAATGCGTGAAAGATCCTCAGCCCGCATCATTCTTCAGGTGACAAAAGGTATTGAATGCCTTCCATTTCTTTGGCCCTGCTCATCTTCGGTGTGTGCTATCTGGTCATTATCACCGAGCGGATTCACAAGACGATTGTGGCGTTGTGTGGTGCGGCGGTGATGATCGGGCTCGGCGTGGTGTCGCAAGACGAGGCGTTTTATTCCCATGAGTATGGTGTCGACTACAACGTCGTGTTTCTGCTGATCGGGATGATGGTGATCGTGAACATTGTCCGGGAGACCGGTCTCTTCGAGGTCTTGGCCATTTGGGCGGCGCAGCGGGCCGACGCAAAGCCGTTTCGCCTGCTGGTGTTGCTGGCACTGTTGACGGCCGGGCTCTCGGCCCTGCTCGATAACGTCACAACCGTGCTGCTCATGGCTCCAGTCACGTTGGCCATTACCAAGCGATTGGATCTCAATCCCATTACATTCCTTGTGACAGAGGCGCTCGCGTCGAATATTGGCGGGACTGCGACGCTGGTCGGCGATCCACCCAATATCATGATCGCCAGCAAGGCTGAATTGAGCTATCTCGATTTTCTCGTGGTCTTGGGTCCCATCGCGTTGTTGATCATGGCCCTGTTCCTGGTTGTGCTGTGGCTGATCTTTGGGCGAAAAATGACCGTGCCCTCGCATCTCCGAACGGCGGTTTTGGCATTGAGTTCACGGGAGGCCGTTTCAGATCGACCGTTCTTGTACCGCTGTCTCTGGCTGCTCGGGATCGTCAACGTAGGGTTCTGTATGCATTCGCTCATTCATCTTGAGCCGGCCACGATTGCCCTCCTTGGCGCGAGCATGTTCATGCTGATCGGTCATGCGAGACGGAAGCCTGAGGATGCAGCGGAGTTGTCGTATCTGACCGATGTCGAATGGAAAACCATCTTCTTTTTTATCGGGTTGTTTATACTGGTCGGTGGATTAGTGAAGGTCGGCGTGATTCGCTACCTGGCAGATCAGTTGGTTTCGGTGACGCAGGGGAATCTTGCGGGATCTACGATGGCGGTTCTTTGGGGGTCGGCAATGCTGTCAGCCGCGGTGGATAACATTCCCTACGTCGCAGCGATGAATCCGTTGATTGTGGACCTCGCCCGGTCGCTGCACCCCGAGATTTCGGATTACGCCAGTTTGGTGCATCAGCCAGACATCATGCCGCTGTGGTGGGCGCTGGCGCTCGGAGCATGTCTGGGGGGAAACGGCACGATCATCGGCGCGAGCGCGAACGTCGTAATTGTGGACATCGCGCGCAAAGCCGGTTATCCCATCTCATTCTGGCAGTTTTTCAAGTTTGGGTTTCCCGTGATGTTGGGGTCGGTACTCATGAGTGCTTTGTATCTCTGGTTCCTCTTTCTCCGTTGATCTAGCCCGCACTATTCATGAGTAGTTCTGGTGCAATCGCCAATGTTCAGGCGAGAGGTATGGGGCCAGAGGCTAGGGGCGGCCAGAAGAAAGGTCTTGTCCTCGTCGGACATCCCTGCGAGTCCGCGACGAACCGTCATGAATAATGTGGGCTAACATCCCACCGCGACTGACAGACGATCTTCCCTCTCGTAACGCAAATCTTTCTGCCGGCCACTTGCCCTCGCTGATCCAGCGGAGGTAAGATTGACCGTCCCCGCTCACCTACATCGATAGGAGATGTTATGGCTGTCCGCACCACTCACTCAAAACCACGGGTTTCTCTCGATCGAAGCATCGAACGGATGCGGAAACAGCTCGCCGAATTCGGCCCGTTCTTGGGCAAGGGTAAGCCGACGCGCAGTTTGGAAGAATTCGACCTGGAAACCGAACGGCTGATCGAAGATCTGCTGGGACAGGCGTCTAACTTGTTGCATGCCTATGAGTATGCGGAGCTGGGCGAGGCGGCAGGACTGGTCAACATGACGGACGAGGCGCCGGAAGGTACCGGTATGGATAGTCAGCGGCAAAGCCTGTTGCAGCGCGGCCGTGTG
>DASVEA010000180.1:0-3201 GCA_036380815.1 Nitrospiraceae bacterium | reverse complement strand
AGCCGGCAGCGGCACGACGATCAGTGTATACGAATCCATTGAACTCGTTGCCACCACGCCGAACGGCCATGCCTACCTGGACGGCATATTTTCTTGGGAACCTATAGCGGTGCAGCTACGCGAAGGGTAGCAGGATGCTGAAAAAGTCCGCCAGCGTCGTTCTCGCATCGTTCAGATCCTCAACGGGGACCCGGCCGCCTCACCACTCGGCGGCGCGCACAGACTTGGTGCTCCTTATTCGTCGCACCGTGCGCCCCAGAGGGTACGCCTCAGCCCTTCACTCGCTGCGGCCTTGCTGGGACAAGGCGCGTCTCCGCGCGCCAGGGTTGGGCGGGTGAGAAGGTCGCCTTTTTGAGCATCCTGCGATTATTTTGACATCGGCGCCCATGGAAGATTCCATCGGCGATTTGTATATAAAACGAGTTCTCCGCAGCCTGCTAGCCCTTTTGAACATCATTGGGATTGGTGGTTGAGGATGCTCCTCTATGAATAGAGGGAGCGAACGATCTCGGTCGTGTTGAACAGCATCGCGTTGTGACGAGTATAGGCCGCGTGGCCGTAGTAGTGGTCGCGCACATTGGTTGACCCGGTGGCATCTTTGTAGTCGGCGAGGATCCCCAGCCCCTCACTGGGGATCCGTACGGCGCGGCGGGCACATTCGAGCCATCGTTCGAATCCATCAAACGGCTCCACGAATTCCCATATGGCTTTATTGGCCGCCTTGGCTTCCTCAGTCGTCGGCACGGCATCGCTGCCTGCCACAGCCAGTTCCTGTACATAATCTCCGCCCCACGCAATCGGCATTTCCATCGTGATCTGGGGCAACTCCATCTTCGAAAGCCAAGTCTTTCCATCGGTCCGCATGTTGCGGTGGTTGACGATGTGCAAGAGCTTGCCGATTCCCGACAGGTCCCATCCATATCGCACCGCCGTCCCGAATGTGACCACGTCCAGCGTCGCGCCATTGAGGAGGGCGCCATTCGACAGTAGCGGAGCGACACGTTGGATCGTCAAGACGATGTCTAGTCGATTGACCTGCGAGGCAAAAGCCGACAAGAGGTCGAACAGCCGCGTCCGGCTGCTGCTCGAAGCCTGACATAAGAGGTTTGAGACGAGGGCGAGGACTAACCCTGCCTGCCCATGAGCCTGCACGAGGATCCGATCTCCTTGGCCCAGCTTGTGGGTCTCGCCCCAGTCACGAAGACGCCCGAGCATCGAGATTGCCGCCATGGCACGGCCCAGGTGATGGTGTTCACAGGACCAGAGATCGCGGACGCAGTGGATCGGGCGATCCAAGCCTTGGTTGAGCGACTGTTTCATCAGTTCCACATAGGTGTTTGTGAAATTGCCTGCATCCCCGATCTGTTCATCGAGCAATTTCTTGGTGGCGCCATCATTCGCGAGAGGGGGCTTCAACCAGCCGGGCTGCGGTGAAAATCCGTTACTGCTTTCCCGCATCAGGGCCAATAAGGCATCGAGGCCCGCCACGCCGCGCGAGTAGCCACGCTTGAGCCCACCCAGCTCGTCCAACCGTTGTACCCCAAAGACGTCGGTTCCCCTGATGGAGCCGTGCTGCAGGACGATCACGCGGACACCAGCGTGCGAGAGGCGCTTGCCGAGGGCAGCCATCGCGTCCTGCCAGGGAGGCGATTCTGGCAGGGCAGTCGGGGCGACCTCACGAATGGCGATCCGCTCGCCGGGATTCTTTCGTGACATCTCGTCGTGTTGAAAGCTGTTTTCGATCGGCATGGGGGAGTTACATACCCGATGCGGGCGACGGACTGCAACGGAAGATTAGTCGGATGCTGAAAAAGTCCGCCAGCATCGTTCTCGCATTGTTCAGATCCTCAACGTACCCCAGAGGGTACGCTTCCGGTCTTCACTCGCTGCGGCCTTGCTGAACGGACTTTTTGAGCATCCTCGGCCATTTTGGACCAGTACATACCAAGATTCCAAAGGTAAATAAACCGAGTCTTTCTGTAGCTGGTCACAGGGAAGATTGTTTACCTAATGGCTGTTGAGGTGGGTTCGAGGCGGTCGGGTGTTGATTTGGGCTGGATCTGGCTTTTGGGCATGACGGCGGTCGCGCTGCAGGTTTTGTTTTCTTCGTCTATCTGATGGTCCACGATCTTCACGCCCTGGAGATATTCCTGAACGATTTCTTCCCTGGTGAGTTCGATGTCCTGTTCAGCCTCTCGGCCTGTCCGCTCGCGAACTCGGTCGACCATATGTTCCTTCACCAGAATACGAATCTGTTTGGCCAAGTCGGTGCGGGCAGAGAGTTCCGATACCCGCCGGCAGATGACTGGGCCTTTCGCCATGTCCCCCTGGCCCTTGCCGATCAAATAGTAATCGCCTGAATAGCTGTTGTGATCTTCAACCTTGTGGCGCAACCAGGACGGCGCTTTCGAGGAGTTATTTTGTCCTGTGTGCTGCTTGAGTTGATCAAAGGATTGCTCCGCGTGGGTTCGAACATCGCCTGAATCCGCAGCCAACGAATGCAGCGGCAGCAAGACTGAACCGCCCGCAGCGATTAACGCAACAATCAACTGACTAGTTCTACTCCTCACGCGTTACCTCCCTCGTCCTCCGACCCCACCACGACCGCCTCCTCCCCCTCCGCCTCTTCGACCCCCCCCACTGTCCCCACCGCTACCAAATCCCCTCGGGGCAATCTGATTGGGAACGCGTGGCACCTGCTGGAACGTCGGCGGACGGAACTGATTCATCGCCGGAGGTAATCGTCTGGCTACGGGTGGTTGCACAGCCGGTGGAACGCCAGCCGCTGCCCGCGGCGGCTGTAAAAACTGCTGAAGTGCGCGGGTCGACCATGAGCCTGGTATCGGAGCTTGTTGCACGGTGGGTGGCGCGCTGTTTGGTGATGGCAGGAACGGATTTAGTTGACGGACATCGGTCAACGTTCTCGACCTTGTCGAGGGCGGTATCTGATGAATGACGCCGGACTGATTACTGTTGTGCGGTGGTGCTGTCGGTGTGTTGTGCGTGATTTCGTTCAACGTCCGCGGAACAGCCTGCGATCCCGGCGCCGGCGTGATCTGATGGCTTGGCATGGCCGGCTGCCTCGTTCCCGGTCCAGGAGGAACGGGCGTTTGTGGCGGCGCCGGCGGCTGTCTTGTGGTTATCGCTTGTTGTGCCACTTGAACATGCGGGCTGGTGGGATACAAGCCGCGTGCGGCGTTC
>DASVEA010000179.1:0-3361 GCA_036380815.1 Nitrospiraceae bacterium | reverse complement strand
TCTCAATGGTCTCGCTTGTAGATTCTCCTTCAACTGGTTGAGAAAGATGAAGAACACATTCCTTGTTCTGTTCGGTTGTGCGATCTTGGCGAATCCCTCTACCCTCCTGGCGCAACAGTCACCCCAGCCATTGATTCAAGGGGCGATGAATGAGTGTAATGCAGGTCGTGTCACTCAAGACCGGACCAGCCGAGTCGGCCATTTCGAGAAAGGCCAGGCCCTGGGGGAGCGAGCTGTGGCCTTGGACGATCGATCTGCCGAAGCACACTTCGCCCTGTTCTGTAATTTGGGTGAATTAATGCGGATCGATGGAGAGGTGAACATCACATCAGTCATGGGCTTCCGTCGCATGACAAAAGAGCTTGATCGGACACTGGAGCTTGCACCTGATCATCTAGGCGCCCTGTCGGCCAAAGGGACTTTTCTGCTCCGGCTTCCTCCCCTGCTTGGGGGAGACCGGGAAAAGGGCGAGAAGCTCCTTCGCTACGTCCTTCTGAAATCACCGCAGTCCGTCAATGCCAGACTCAGCCTGGCTAAGAGCTATTGTGCCGATGGCCGCCACAGTGAGGCCCTCTCACTCGCCTCCGAAGCGCTGAATTTCGCTCAAGCCCAACAGCTGGATGACTTCGCGCCTGAAGCAGCAAAAGTGTTGGCTCAACTCCAGGCCAACGCCGCCAAGTCAAATTAGTCCTTTCCTCCCACTGTCTTCCTGGCACCAGGCATTAAATCATGCTATCTTGAGCTCCCAAGCATGACGCGTTCTCGCCTCTCGTTCTCGTTTACACGTCATGAGATCCACTTTAAGGCTTTTCACCATCCTGTCAGGGGCACGCCTTGTTACTCGACGGTAAAAATGGACTGATCATCGGGGTCGCCAACAAGCACAGCATCGCCTGGGCCATCGCCCAATCGACGGCAAGCCAGGGTGCCAGATTGCTGTTCAATTATCAGAACGAGCGGCTACGGGAGAACGTCGAAGAACTGGTCGCCACCATGCCGGGCGCGAAAGCCTTTCCCTGTGACGTGGGAGATGATGCACAAATCGCAGCATTGATGCTGTGTGTAAGGAAAGAAACAGCGAAGCTCGACTTCCTCGTCCACTCAGTCGCCTTTGCCCCGCGCGAGGAACTGACCGGCCAGTTCGTGAATACCACAAGGCAAGGATTTACCACGGCACTTGACGTGAGCGCCTATTCGCTCGTCGCCGTCACCAGAGCCGCCCTGCCCTTGATGACCGACGGCGGATCCATCGTCACCCTCACCTACCTCGGAGCGGAACGGGTCGTACCTCATTACAATGTCATGGGAGTCGCCAAAGCCGCGCTGGAATCCACCGTTCGCTATCTCGCCCATGACCTCGGCCCCAAGAATATCCGGGTGAATGCCATCTCCGCCGGGCCGATCAAGACGCTTGCGGCCCGCGGCGTCTCCGGCATCAGCAAGATGGTCGACCACCACCGAGAATTCACACCGCTCCGCCGCGCAACGGAACAGGGTGAAGTCGGCGACACGGCGTTGTTCTTGGTCAGTCCGCTAGGACGTGGGATTACCGGAGAAGTGATTTACGTCGATGGCGGATATCACATCTTGGGCTCACTCGCCTCCGTCGAGTGACGGATGTTGAAAAAGCCCGCCAGCAGGGGAAGGATGGCCCGGTGAGTCCCCTGTGCGCGCGCAACGCGCGGTCTTAGAAGACCCTCGTTGGACGCGCGCAGTGGGGGACTCTCCGGGCCATCCTGGGGACAACGTACACGAGCAAGCTTGGAAGGAAAATCTTTGGTCACTCGCTGCGGTCTTGCTTGGGATAAGGCGCGTCTCGGCGCGCCAGAGTTGGGCGGGTGAGAAGTCTAGCCTTTCTGAACAGCCTGAAGGCGGAAATTACTCAATCGACCCGCGCAAAGCCTTTAGCCGTCCCTGCTTCTTCTTACTCTCGATCCGCCTATTCTTTGAGCTCTTCGTCGGCTTCGTTGGTTTTCGCTTCTTACGTGGGATCGCCACGCTTTGAATGAGGACTCGAAGCCGCTCTAGCGCATCCGCTCGATTCTGTTCCTGACTCCGATGCTGCTGCGCCTTGATCGTAATCACTCCATCATCTGAAATCCGATGATCTCTGAGCTTCAGTAGCTCTTCCTTGTAGAACGGGGGCAACGACGAGGCTGCAATATCGAATTGCAAATGAATAGCGGACGAGACTTTGTTCACATTCTGCCCGCCAGCACCCTGAGAGCGCATCGCATGGATGTCGATTTCTGAATCGGGGATGATGATATGTGACGTCAACGTGAACATATGATCCTTCAGAGGCCGCAAAAACTCTCGATCGATTTCTACCTCCTCCAGAACTCTTTCCTAACCGCAACGTCCATTCCAAGATCCTTTAACTCTTGCGTTAGTTCCTGTCCATCGAGAAGATCAATTAGTGACGTATTGTTTCACACCGACCTTGTGTGCGACAAGCGGCTGGGTTTCTTCCCTGTCGACATTGCCTGAGGAACGGGGACTCACCGAGCGGAAAGCGGAAACTGGCCGAGTCCGGCGAGGGAGTTTCCGAGGGCTTCCACCCGGCAGAGACCGGGAGAGTCGGTCAGGGAGGCACGGACGGAGTCAGCCTCTGGCTGCTCGGCATCCGTAAGTGTGAGTTAACTGGCGGTCTAGAAATACGTGCCTCTGGCTAGGCAAAACGACAACTGAAGTTGATTTGAAGTTTAGGAAAGTTCAGGCAAGCGGTCGATGATGCGGATTCTAACTTCCTCGCCCACCTGCATCTGCACCATTTTGGTGGTGAGGCTTTCGCGCACCCGATGGGCATCCTCCAGCTTGAATTGCACTTGCCCCCCGTTTTGTTCGACCAGGTGAAAGAGCAACAACGTGGTCAAGTGCCTCAAGTCGTCGTCAGTGGTGTGCTCGGTCAAGTTCAGGATTTTTGACACTGGACGGGCCTCACGCCAAAAAGGTCAGGCTCCTTTATCGCCGAAGCGCTGACCGTACACAATGCCCCAAAGGGAGGGGGAGACTTATTTCTACAATGAGGTTCCCCCTCGCATTTCATATCGGCTCACGCTTAATTGCATTGGCATTACAGTGGCTTACAGGTGATGGGCTGCTCGGCAGGCTGCGGAAAACTAACTCGGCAGGGCAGAACTTCGGTAATCTGCACTTCTAGGACAAGAGCAGCAAACTTATGCAGGATGTTCAAAAAGGCCGTCCAGCAAGGCCGCAGCGAGCGAAGAGACGAGGCGTACGCTTCGGTACGTTGAGCCTCTGAGCGATGCGAGAACGCCGCTGGCGGACTTTTTCAGCATCCTGTGAGAGGAGATCCATCATGGAGCACACACAAGCACCTTCGACCGTCACCGATGAC
>DASVEA010000178.1:0-4365 GCA_036380815.1 Nitrospiraceae bacterium | reverse complement strand
AAACGCATTCAGCACCAACATCGAAGCCACCGCCAGCGCGACCAAACCCAGGCCGATGAGGATAAACCGTTTGTGTCGAGGTTTCATCGTATCAGTATCCTCCTAACAGGATGCTGAAAAAGTCTGCCAGCCTGTCTTGTTTATTTAGTCTGTTCGGTCTACCTGGTCTGTCTACTTAGTTTCGTTCCACCAAACACACGAGACAGACCGACCAGACCGAATAGACTAGACAGACGAGGCTTGTACTAACCATGCGGCTTTTGAATTTCCACCGTGCCACAATAGTTTTTCCGCAGCCTGCTAAGACACGTCACGACCCTCTGCGGCTGCCGAGGCATGTCGACGCCAAACTGCGAGCACTTCCCCCACCATGCACAGGGCCGTGGCGCCGAACGAGATCCACACATAGAGACCGTACCCGCCCATCGCGAAAAACTCGGCCGGACTCCCCCACTGCATTAGCGCGCCTCCGCCACTTCCTGAATCGAGGCATTCTTGCCCCACGACGGTTGTCGCTCACGCTCGACAATCACGCAACGCATGCGAGCCAGCGTCACCGCGAAACTATACATCCAGAAGCCGAGTGTCATCACCAGCATGGCGGTCACCATCGTCGCCGCCATCTTCGGCGACGCCGTCATGCTGACTGATGCACCTTGGTGCAACGTGTTCCACCAACGCACAGAAAAATAGATGATCGGGACATTGACCACACCGACCAGCGCCAAGACGGCACTCGCGCGATCGGCGCGGCGCAGATCATCAATCGATGCGCGCAACAAGATGATCCCGATATACTGAAACAGCAGAATCAGTTCCGACGTCAGCCGGGCATCCCACACCCACCAAGCGCCCCAGGTCGGTTTGCCCCACATCGCACCGGTGAGCAGCGCAAGAAACGTAAACATCGCCCCGGTAGGGGCAATGGCCTGCGTCATCATGAACGAGGGGCGTGCATTCAACCCTAACCCGAGGCCGGCCCAGGCGGCCATGATGACGTACAGAAACATGGACATCCAGGCAGCCGGCACATGGACGAAGATAATGCGGTAGGCATCACCTTGTTGAAAATCGGTCGGAGCAACGAAGAATCCGATATACAGGCCGGCGCCGATCAACACGATCGCGGCGGCGGAAAACCACGGGATCATCCTCCCGGCAAGCGGGTGGAAGGCCTGCGGCGACGAATACTTGAACCAGTTGATGCCCATGAAGCTCATGCAGAATGTATTATTCCAACGCGATGCGCAATGCAACAGCCGTGGCCCATGGCGCAAACGCGAGTGAGAGCAGAAAGCAGGCTCCGAGTAACGACAGATTCGCTTCGCTGCCGATTCCGGCCAAGCTGCTCGTGACGGCACCGGCCCCAAAGATCAGCACCGGAACAAAGAGGGGGAGCACCAGGAGGGCAACTAGCAAGCCGCTCCCGCGCAACCCAAGAGTCAGCGCGGCACCGATGGCCCCAATCATACTCAACGTCGGCGTACCAAGCAAGAGCGATAACGTCAACACCCCCAGCGAGTCCCCGCCAAGGCCGAATTGTAAGCCGAGAAGAGGCGAGAGCAGGACCACCGGCAAGCCTGAAATCACCCAGTGCGCGAACACCTTGCCAACGACCAGAACTGCTAGAGGCTGAGGTATCAAGAGCGTCTGTTCCAATACGCCATCGAGATAATCAGCTGTAAATAGACGCCCCAGTGACAACAAGCAAGCCAGCAGGGCCGTGACCCAGAGCACACCGGAGGCGATCATCCTCAGAACCGCCTGCTCCGGCCCGACCCCCAACGGGAAGAGGCTTGCGACGATGACGACGAAGAAGACCGACATCGCCACATCCGAACGGTGCCGCATGGCCAGCAGAAGATCCCGCCGGACAACTCCGCGCAACGCCTCACTCATGCTAGGCTGACTCATCTAGTCAGCCTCAGATGCTGGATGGATTCAGTCGGGAGGGCAATCTCCTGGTGCGTCGCGACAACCACCATGCCGCCATTGCTCAGATGCGCCTGCAGGCGTTGAGTCACACAACTTGTGGCCGCAGCATCGAGTGAAGCGAACGGCTCATCCAACAGCCATAATGGACGTGTAGACAGCCAGAGACGCGCCAGCGCCACGCGGCGCTTTTGTCCTTGCGATAACACCCTCGTGGGCAGACGATGAACCGATCGCCCGAGACCGACGGCCTCCAATGCTTTTTGCACGATTTCGCCGGAACTATCATCGCCAGCCAGGCAGGCGGAGACCTTGAGGTTTTCGACCGGAGTTAGCTCATCCTTGATTCCGTTGAGATGCCCGATATAGGTGAGCTGGGCAGTATAGAGTTCCTTGAGTTGGCGGATGTCTTTCCCCTGCCAAAGGATCGCGCCTCCATCGGGCAATAACAGGCCACACAGCATGCGGAGGAAGCTGGTTTTCCCACTGCCGTTCGCACCCACCACAGCCAGCAGAGTTCCTGGCTTGACCGTCACGCTGACGTCGGAGAACAACTCTCGTTCCCCGCGACTGCCACTCAGTGCGACGGTTTGGAACATATACGGGGAAATCCCACCGGGACCGAAGAAAAAGAATTGCCGCAGCGTCGAATCTTTTCGGATCGCGCTGTTCGTGAGCGTTTTTTCGACATCGTCTGTCGCCTCATCAAGATACACCTGTCCCTGAAACGGTAGTCCATTCGCAAGATCGGTGTGGCTAAATTGCAAGCCTTATGAAAGGGAACACACGTCATTCTTACAATTGTCGCCCATCCGACACCGGCAAGTCAAAGACGGTTGGGTGCGGTACGGCAGGGACGCATCTTCGAGACTGTTGGGCAGCAGAAATTCATTCGTTGTGCTCGCCTCTGGGCTATCCCATCGAGGATGCACCAGGCCAGATCTCCCTTCGGCTACCAGTCCTGCCACGCCGGCGGCAGCAGAGCCCGTAAGTCACGAACGCACGGCAGAAAGTTATCGCCCTTAGTAGCCCTCCTATCGAAACCTAGGTTATAATTATACATATATATTACCTAGGTTTTATACTGCTCGCACAACAGGCTCCGCCCGTGGTTTTCCAGTCGCATCATTCCTCTACCAGCCTAAGGGACGGGAAAACCAAGCGCGGCTTCTGGCCCCGGATGCCCACGAGCTAGGAGTCTTCGGAAAATCTATTGTGGCACGGTGGAAATTCAATGGTCTGCACATCTAGGACAACAGGAAAGCACCGCGCAGGATGCTCAAAAAGTCTATCCAGCAAGGCCGTAGCGAGCGAAGAGACGAGGAGGTACAGACCGCACTTCGTGTGGGCCGTTCGCCCGTTGAATGAATCTTGGCGAACGGAAAAGCCCCTATAGTGCTTCCGACCTCCGAGAAATTCCTCGTCAACGTTGAGCCTCTGAGCGATGCGAGAACGCCGCTAGCGGACTTTTTCAGAATCCTGCTAGAGCTTCGAGAACTCGGCGCGCAACGCCTGTCCTTAGACCACCGTGACGTCGGTCATGTATGGTTCATACGGGACAGCCGGAGCCCCGCTGCGTCCGGCAGAAAACACATATTCGGGTTTTTCGCTTGCCTTGCTTATGGCAGGGGGGGGTAGAATCTTGCTCTGTTTTAGTGGCATCATAGTAATGATACCTGATATGACATATCGCATTTTATGCAATTAAATTATGCAGTGAGGTTGCTGAGCCACACGGAGCAGCAGATCATCGCAAGTTCCAAAACAGGAGAGTCCGCCATATTATTATGATGAGGCTAGTGACACGGGTAGGATCTACGGTGCTTCTTCTTGTTGCCGCACTGTACCACCCAGGTGTAGCCGCTGCACATGGAGACACGAGCGGAGAAGACGACCCGTGCTTGCGTCGGGTGGGTGAGCGCGTGGTGCATTTCAGCGCCTATCAGCCGCAATACGAGCTGAAAGGTCAATACTGCACGGACATTCCCAAGGAAGGCGACACCTTCCTGGTCGTGGACCTCGTGGATCCTGCGCTACGTAGCGAGCTGGTCGGAATGCGGGTTTTGAAGGGTACCGGGAGCAATGAGAGCGAAAGTCAGATTGTGGCAGATTTTCGTCCGAGCACCCACCCGGACGGAGTGCTCAGGGGCGAAGTCAGGCTGGACGAGGGCCTGTATACGGTCATCATTGCGGCAGAAAAGCAGAATCTGATGCGGCACCCGCAGTATCTCTTGCGGGTGCACATGATCGATTATCAGAAGCTTGTGAGTACTATAGCAGCACCCCTGATAGGGGTGCTGCTAATTGCCTGGCTCGTGTACAAGCTCGTACGTTCGAAGTGGCTGCGGAATTGGCGGGCTGGCTCCCATGCGTAATAAAAAAATAGCCGGCTGCGGAAAAACTATGGGCACGCCAGAACTTCACTGGTCTGCA
>DASVEA010000177.1:0-2158 GCA_036380815.1 Nitrospiraceae bacterium | reverse complement strand
AAGGTATTGTCGAGGCTCCATAAAGACCATGCACCAATGGGGCGGACCGTTCTGTTCCCACTCATTTCCATATGGAGAGGCTAGCTAACAGGCTGCGGAAAAGAATATTGTGGCACGGTGGGAATTCAATGGTTCGTATGTCTAGGACAACAAGAGAAGCGCGCGCAGGATGCTCAAAAAGGCCAGACTTCTTACCCGCCCGCCCTGAGTCTGCCACGACAGTCTCTTCGCCCAGGGACGCGCCTTGTCACAAGCAAGGCCGCAGCGAGCAACCAAAGATGGTTCTTCCAAGCTTGTTTGTGCATGTTGCGCTGTGGTGGCTCAAACGAGTCCCCCGCTGCGCGCAAGAAGGGCACCTGGCCGCCCCCTCCCCTGCTGGCGGGCTTTTTCAGCATCCTGCTAGATGGTGTGATGAGTGGTGATGAGGAGGGCGCCCAGGTGCCGGAGCCGCTGAAAGTAGGGTCGACAGCTATCTTCAAGCTCGTCGGTCATGTTATCAAGGTCGGCGACACAATCTTCGACGATGGCGAGCCGCTGGGCATCAAGCCCCTCAGGACTATCGAGGAAATACACCACGCATCCGCTGATCACCGTATCCAGTGTCATTAGCGGCCCCTCATGCTGGTTTCCCACATGAGGCCAGCGCTCCTCCTTGTGGGCTTCCCAGAGGGACAGCACGGCATCCCGATCCATTCCACAGATCTCCACCGTTTCAACCTGACTCAGCTAAGACAAAACCACCCTAGCGCATAGAGTAACAGGACCGCAAGCGTACAGAGACCAAACCTAGGAATCGGTAGTCGACGTCCTCCCGGCCAATCTATGTCGTCAGCCGGCCTAATCACGGCGAGTGCGGCCGAGGCATAGTCCATCAAACGAGAGCCCCCGACAGTATGCGACCCCCACCCTTATGATGTGTGGGAGTTTACGGGTAGAGTCCACGATCGAGATGAGCTTGGGCGACTTTATCGATCCCGCTCATCAGAGCGGCCATACGCATGGAAGTGTTTTTGGAAACGGAAAACTGTAATGTTCGATGGAAGGCGGAGCTCAGAATATCTTGCAACCGTTCTTGAACGTCCGTAGCTTTCCAGAAAAAACGCTGCGCATCCTGCACCCATTCGAAGTATGACACGATCACGCCACCGGAGTTGGCCAGGATGTCCGGAATGATAAAGACCCCCTGGTCCTGCAGCATGCGATCGGCCTCCAGTGTCGTCGGACCGTTCGCCCCTTCGGCGAGGATCCGGCAGCGCAGTTTCGCGGCATTGCGTTCAGTGATCTGTTCGGAGAGCGCGGCGGGGACTAACACGGTGCAGTCGAGTTGCAACAATTCGTCATTGGAGAGCCAGTCTCCCAGCTTGGTGTCACGGAAGGATTGGCCTCTGGTTTTGTAACGTGTGAGAAGCTCCGGGATGTCCAACCCGCTCGAACTGTGGATGCCCCCCTGCACGTCGCTCACTGCGATAACGCGTGCGCCACACTCCTGCATGATGCGAGCGGTATGGGACCCGACGTTGCCGAAACCCTGTATGGCCACGGTTGTGTTCCGAATATCAAGCTTGAGGTGGCGAAGCGCTTCCATGGTGACATAGACCACTCCACGGCCGGTGGCCTCCTCACGTCCGAGGCTTCCTCCAATGGATAAGGGCTTGCCTGTGACAACGCCTGGTACCGAATACCCCACTTGCTGACTGTACGTATCCATGATCCAGGCCATCACCTGGGCGTCTGTGCCGACGTCTGGGGCTGGCACGTCCTTTTCTGGCCCGATCAACGGGAAGATTTCCGCTGCGTAGCGCCTGGTCAATCGTTCTAATTCTGGTCGCGACAACTGTTTTGGGGCGATCGCTATGCCACCCTTCGCTCCGCCATAGGGCAGGTTGGCTAACGCGCATTTCCAGGTCATCCACATTGCGAGTGCCGCAACCTCCCCAAGATTCACATCCGGATGGTAGCGAATGCCGCCTTTTGTGGGGCCGCGGGAAGAATCATGCTGCACACGATAGCCGGTATAGACCTCGACTCGGCCGTCATCCATCCGGACAGGCACGCTAAGAATCAGCGACCGCTGTGGAAGTTTCAGCCGCTCGCGTAAATTGTAATCAAGCTCCATGGCTTCGGCCGCTTGATCAAACTGCGCAACCGCTAGTCGGAA
>DASVEA010000176.1:0-4239 GCA_036380815.1 Nitrospiraceae bacterium | reverse complement strand
AACTGCGCCTCGGTGATTTTCTTGGACGAATCGCACGGATGTTGCCCGTACACCTCGCGCAACGTATTCACGAGCTGCGCCTGCTCGCGCCGAGCCGGCGAATCTTGAGGCAGGCGCGTATCGACGAAGTCATCGAAGCTGGTCAATTGCTTCAACCCGTACTGCCGGCGGAACTCGTTATAGCGCGGGACTCCCCGCTCCCGGTCTCTGATGAGATCGAGCGCGGCTATGTCGATCTGTTGCGTGGGAGATTGCAGGCGTGGCGTCTTCAGATTTTGCAAAAATTGCGGATGGTTCTGAAGGGTCAGCGCACCCAGACGCTGACGGCCCATGCTGAGCGCCCAATTCGCCAGGCCCTTCTGCCTCATAGCTTCAGTCGCCTTCCCCCGGAAGGTCTCGATCACCGGCACGTTCTGCCGGATGACGTTCGGTTCATTGGTCCACTCGCGGTATTCGATCAGGTCCGGCAGCAATGGGTGTAAGCGGTACACCGTGATGAACTCCTCGGGGAAATTGAACGGGGAACCGAAATGGTTCACGCCCCCGTTGATATGATCGTCGTTTTTCAGATCCCAGCGGTCTTGTTTGTCGGCATCGATCAGGCCCACGAGCGGCACCCCCTCATACACCCTGTTGCCCAACCCGAAGATGCCCGGTCCGCCGACCAGCGCTGCATAGAGGCTGTTCGCCTTCTTCGCGTCATTCGAATCGTCGAGCCGGCGCACGACTTCCTTCAGCGCATCAGCCACCACCTCCTGCTTCTCAAAGACTCCGTGCCAGTTGGCATTCATACCTCGGTTCAACGGCTCGTTGTAGAGCAGTTGCGTGGTCCATTCGGTGGTGTGAATTTTGGCAATCTCGGCAGCGACGACCAGCCGAGCGACTTCGAACAATTCGCTCGGCGTCACATCTCTGTAGCGGATGACGGCATCGGGGTTGACGGGATTTCTTAAGCCGCTATCGGCATCGGGCGTGCGAACGGTCTGCTTGCGGAATTCACCCACAAAGACGTTGTGCTCTCGCGCAAAGACGTTGTGGTAGAAACTCATCCCGATGCTCCAGTTGTCGGGAAAGGCCGTGGCTTCCTGACCGGACCACTCAGGATTAATCGTGTCCCCCGGTTCGAAGACCGGCAAATATCCCAGCTTCTCGCCCACTGATGCCCCCTTTCTCAGCTGCATCAGCAACAATTTCGCTGGGTCTTTGGGATCGTGCTTCACTCGCTTGCCGGACCGCTCGTCATATCCATAGAGCTGCGAGGCATCCCACCAGGCTGTGACGTGATTTGCGGTAGTTTTCGGCGCCTGCGTGAGATAGGTCTTGCCGTCGTGGGTCAATGACCTGGGCTCCGTGCCTTCAACGATGTACGCCTTATCGATCTTGTCATCTGGCCGGCAGCCCAGCTGCTTGACGTCCTCTTCCGTCAACGGCTGCTCAATGTTCTTGACCAGTTGCGTCGCGCAACCGACGGCCATCCACTCCGGCCGATTGTGCCCCTCTTCCACATGAGCGAACCAGTCGTGGGTCATGAACTGGACCCAGAAAGCTGCTAGCACATTGAAGAACGGCGCCTTTTTGTACTCGCACTCGGCCTCTTTTGCATCACCTGGCAGGCCGTACCCGTCGCGACATCTGTCCGGATGCGACTGCGTTCGCGTGAACAGTTTCCGGCTAATGACCTGTGGGTCTGGCTTCAACAGCCCTAATCGATCCCCGTGGCGATTCTTAGTCATCTCATTCAGACCCAGATCGGGGAACGTGGTGTTGAACTCCACGTTCCTCGCAAAGAGTTGATGCGTCGATCCCATCAGCGGGTTGCGGATGTCGTTGCATGTGCCGGTCAGGGTACGGAAGCGGATCAACTCTCCGCGACAGACCTGCGTCTGGTCGCCACCGGCAGCCTTGAAGTCGGGATGGCTCTGCGGGAATCGCATTTCCGGCCAGGTATTCAGCACCGGCCCGGCCTCGCCGTTGCGGCCTGTGACGTAGGCTTCGTAGGTCTTGTTGTTGTCGAAGAGATTGAACTTGATGAGTTCGATACGTTGCAACTCCAGCTCATAGAGCGCGCCGTTGATCCCCTGCGCATTGGGGCCAACCACCTTGGCATTGGCCAGAAGCCGCGCAGGAGCTAGAGACGTGGCATCACCAGCGGCCCAATAATTCGGCCAATCCAACCACGGCCCCTCCCTGAGACTCTGGGCACGTTTTCCTCCGAGACAACGCGCCGTCGTATCCGGAACCTTCCCCAAGAATCGTTGCTCTCTGGTCTTTGCAACTGTCTGAGTATCTCGTTGCAGGAGCATCTCCGCACAATCTTTCGTGGAGTCCCCGAAGATGCCGAATGGACCTGGCCCTGCGCACGCCCCGAGCACACAGAGTCCAGTAACAATCACGAGCCGCGACCATTTATCTATTTGTCTCATAGGCAGCTCTCCTCAATGACGGAAAGCGGTTCACCCCACATAACCAGCCTAGCCCACATTATTCATGAGCGCTTCTGCTGCAATCGTCAATGTTCGGACGAGAGGCACGGGGCCAGAGGCTAGGGGTGACCCAAGAGGATGTCAAGGGTCCGCCGCAACATCCGCGACAGGCAGACGATACGGTCCTTCGATGTGGACGGCATCGTCTCTGACATTTCTGACCGGCTCTAGCCCACCTCATTCCTCGTTGTTCTACTCGTTGTTTTGCATGTGACTTTTTCTCCAAGACTTGGAAATTGCAAACGGCGTATACTGCACCTGTCGAGTAAGCCATCATGATCACAGCGGAGTCTTGATCATGAAACACGTCCCCGCCACAATCACGTCGTCATCGAGCAGTCATCCATCCCTCTCAACCATTCCAGCAGCGACCTCTGTCGGGAGGTCAGCCACCACAGGAGGTGTCACCATGCCCATCTCACGAACACTCAACGCATTTCTCGATCGTGAACGAGTTCATTATGATGTGTTGCCCCACCAGAAAGCGTTTCGTGCCGCAGAGATCGCACACGCGCTCCAAACCACGGAGAAAGAAATGGCCAAGGTCGTGATCGTGAAGGTACAGGGGCGGTTTGTGATGATGGTACTGCCGGCCCGTTGGAACGTGGACCTCCGTCGCTTGAGGACCGTCTTTGCCACCCATCAGGTGCGGCTCGCGACCGAGGATGAGATTACAGGCCTGTTTCCCGACTGCGAGTTGGGAGCCATGCCGCCCTTCGGCAACCTTTATGGGCTCCCTGTGTACGTCGATCAATCGCTCACTGAAGACGAGGAGATCGTCTTCCAAGCCGGGACCCACTCGGACGCGATCCGTATGCGATACTGGGACTTTGCCTCGCTTGCGTTCCCGGTGGTGGAGGAATTCCACCGTTCACCCTCAGAAGTCTGGTGACGTATGATGCCGCATCCTCTCCCGGCGACAATTCTTCGCGGGAACAGCATTGTCTCGCGAATCATGTTCACGATTGATGCCTCTGAGCAACCGCCAGGGACACGTCTTGGAGGATCTTGCCGACGCGATTTTGGAAGGACAATTTATGGAAGGATGACAGACTCTTCTGGATAGCCGAGTCCTCGGAGTATCTCTTCCAGGGCGTTCATCGTCGGCGTAATGCCGGTGCCGGCGGCGACGAACCCCACCTTCTTCGCCATGCCATCGACCCAATGGCCTCCCTGGCGAGGACCTATCATCAACACCGTGTTGCCCCGCGCTGGTCATGGAGATTCTTCGAAGTGACCCCGGATTCGTAGCGTTTTACGGTGAGATCGAAAAAACCCGCAGTACCTGGTAAAGACGAGGGCGTGTAGGGACGATTCACGGACTTGCCGTTAATTGTGGCATGGACGTAGAGATAATCGCCAGGCAGCATGTCCAAGATTGCATCGGCAGGAAGACCAAAACGGAATGTCTTGGTGTCGTGAGTATCGATGCGAATGGCCGTGCGTGGGTAAGGGCTCGGTGGTGTGGTCTTGATGCGCGAGACCCGGTCCATCTGGACTGGTACCTCAAAAGAATCCTGGCTCAGTGCCGCATCCCTCGGCTCGTTCAAAAAAGAAACAACACGGGCGACCCCGCACCAAAGTAGGAGGTCGCCCGTGAACGGCGCTTATGACGCCGAAGCCGACTGCACGCCGTATTTAGTAGGGGATCACATGCAAACAGTCTTTGCTCTCGTTGTTCCAGACCACATCGCACAGGTTGGACATGCGGGCCACGATCTGCGCCGCCACGCCCCCGGTCCCGCCGAACAGCCCG
>DASVEA010000175.1:0-2100 GCA_036380815.1 Nitrospiraceae bacterium | reverse complement strand
ATGTCACTATGCTGGAGGAGGCGATTCACCGTCAGCCAGCCTGTCTTGTGCATTGGTTCATTTGGTTTGTCTGATTTTTGGTTCATCTGGTTTGTTTAGTTCATCGAGTTGGTCCGGTTCAACAAAATAAACAAGGCAAGTCGGCTGACCATGAATCGTCTCCTCCAGCATAGTGCCATCGTGCTGTTCGCCCTGTGTCCGGCCTTGGTTTCTCCTCTTGTCCCGGTCGCGGCGGTGGCTGACCAACCGGATGTCGCGCAGCGTCACTACGAGCGAGGTACCGTGCTGCTGCGAAAAGGTGACCTTGCTGCGGCATCCGAGGCTGCCAGAAAAGCCATCGAGTTGAATCCCTCCTCAGCGGAAGCACACCATTTGCTCGGCAAGATCTATTTCAAAGAGAAGAAGCCGGCTCAGGCTGTCGATGCCTTCACCCACGCGCTCAAGCTGAAGCCGGCCTATCCCGATGCCTTGAACGATCTGGCCAAGGTCTATCGGATTCAAGGAAAATTGGACGAAGCGGAGCAGGCTCTCAAGCGGGCGATTGAGATCGATCCGCGCCATGCCGGTTCGTATTTCGACTTAGCCAAGCTGTACGAGCAACGTCGTGATTTCGCCGCGGCCATCAAGACCTATCAAGCCTTGCTGGCCGTCCATCCGAACCACCGGGACGGCCTGTACAATCTCGCATTGCTGTATGAGGCGCAGGGAGACAGTCGCGCGGCGCGAGAAACGGTAGGCCGACTCCTCAAGCTCGATCCCAAGTATGCCGACGCCTGGTATCTCGCCGGGCGGATGGCGGAGAAGAACAACGTGCTCGCAGAAGCCGCCGATTCGTACAGACATGCCATTGCGGCGAAGCCTGCGTTAGTGGACGCGCACTATAACCTGGCGTTTATTCATCGGAGCCAAGGTCGGTCCGTGGAGGCGGAGCGGGAGCTTCTGGAAGTCTTGCGGTACCGCCCGGAGTATGCCGAAGCGCATATGAATCTGGGTGTGATCTATACCGAGCTGAATAGGCTTGATGAGGCGGAGCAATCCTACCAGCGAGCCGTCGCGTTGAAGCCGGACTATGCTGAAGCGCATTACAACTTGGGTGTTTTCTATGAGTTGCATCGGAAAGACCTGCCGAAAGCACTGGCCCAATATCAGAAATATCTCACCCTCGGTGGGCGCGACGATCGTGTTGAACGGATCGTCGGGTCGTCGGAACGATAAACGGGCGCGACTTGCGCGACACGTAACCGCATAAAGAGCATGTTGTTGATTTTCGGACTCGTCTCGCCTTTCGCGCGAGTCCCGCTTGTCCTACTTACCAATACGGCCAAGGCCGCCAGTAGGGGCTCCATGAAGGCCCCCAATAGGGACTTGGCCCCATATAGGGGTGGTTATAGGGGGCCACGTCTTCCGATCCGGCCCAAACTTGCATACGCTTGATGTCGATGACGGGATAGGTATAGTCCGTTTCATCCAATGGCAGCGTGATTGAGCCTGAGACTTCGCCGGTCACGGTGACTCGGGTCCCGTGCGGGAGGGTCGCGGGATCAAGAAATTCTCTCTGGAGGGCGATGAAGCGGCCTTGTGATTGGGTTAAGGCGTATCCGGGACGTGTCGATTGATCGAGGGGCAACTGCAAGATCTCGATCTTCGTGCCGTCTTTCTGTCGTCGGGCCGTCAACACTTTGCCGCCGAAGACCACTGATTGACCTCTGAAGGAGTCCGGTGCTGCCTTGACTTGGAGGAAGGTGAGTGCTTGTGTCTGTGCGTCCGAGCCATCCCCCGCCTCTTGCGACGAGGCACAGCCTGCGAGCGTAACGAGCAAGGTCACTGCAGAGAGCAGCGTGCGAGCCAGGGGCCTGTCCAACATTGCCACAGTATAACAGAGAGTAAGTTCGCGGCACATTCGCTATAATGAACGATTAGCGTTGACCTAACAGGCTGCGGAAAAACTCGATTTATACACAATGCACCGTTGGAGTTTTACATAATGGTGCCGGTGTCAACATAGCCTCAGGATGCTCAAAAAGGCCGTCCAGCGCGGCCGCAGCGAGCGAAGAGGCGAGGAGGTACAAACCGCACTTCGTGTTGGCCGTTCGCCCTTGT
>DASVEA010000174.1:0-3579 GCA_036380815.1 Nitrospiraceae bacterium | reverse complement strand
TGACGACGACTTCTTCGTTCGCGATCATGTCTTCCAGGGTGATCTCAGCTTCTTCTTTCACGATCTGCGTGCGGCGCTCGTCCTTGTAGGCCTCACGCACCTCGATCAACTCATCCTTGACGATCGTGCGAACCAGCGCTTCGCTGCCCAGGATCGACTTGAGACGCTCGATCTGCTTCAAGACTTCTTTATATTCTTCGATGAGTTTGTTGCGCTCCAATTGCGTGAGCCGCTGGAGCCGCATCTCCAAAATCGCATTCGCCTGGATGTCGCTCAGTGAAAATTCCCGCATCAGGCCGACTCGGGCTGCATCGGGAGATTGCGCCCGTCGGATCAAGGTAATCACCGCATCCAGATTATCGAGCGCGATCTTGAGGCCCTCAAGGATATGGGCCCGCTCTTCCGCCTTGCGCAGCTCGAAGGCGGTCCGACGGACGATGACCTCGCGCCGGTGCTCGATGAAATGATGCAGGATCTGCTTGAGGTTCAACACTTCCGGCCGGTTGTTCACCAGCGCAAGCATGATGACCCCGAAGGTCGTCTGGAGTTGCGTGAGCTTGTACAGATTGTTCAAGGTGATGAGCGGGATTTCCCCGCGCTTGAGCTCGATGACGACGCGGATGCCTTCCCGATCGGATTCGTCGCGCAGATCGGAAATCCCTTTGATCCGTTCGTCCCTGATCAACTCGGCAATCTTTTCGATCAGCTTGGACTTATTGACCTGATAGGGCAGCTCCGTGACGATCAACCGTTCGCGATCCGTGCGTTCGTCCGATTCGATCTTCACTTTCGCGCGCAACGTGAGGAGACCCCGTCCGCTCTCGTAGGCGGACTTGATGCCGGACGTTCCATAGATGAATCCGGCCGTCGGAAAGTCGGGGCCTGGAATTTTTTTCATCAACTGGGCAATCGTGATTTGCGGGTTATCCAAGAATAGGAGGAGCGCCTCGATCACTTCGCCGATATTGTGGGTCGGTATGTTGGTGGCATAGCCCACCGCAATGCCGCCGGCGCCGTTGACAAGCAGGTTCGGGATCTTAGAGGGGAGCACCAGTGGTTCGACCAGCGACTCGTCGTAGTTCGGCCCGAAGTCGACCGTCTCCTTGTCGATATCGGCGAGCATGTCTTCGGCGACCCTGGTCAGGCGGGCTTCGGTATACCGCATGGCCGCCGGTGGATCGCCGTCGACCGATCCATAATTGCCCTGACCATCCACGAGCATATAGCGCATGTTGAAGGGTTGCGCCATCCGAACGAGCGTATCGTAGATCGCACTGTCACCGTGGGGATGGTAGTTCCCCATGATCTCGCCGACAATTTTGGCGGACTTGCGGTAGGCCCGGTTCGACGCGAGGCCCATTTCGTTCATGCCGTGGAGAATACGGCGATGGACAGGCTTGAGGCCGTCACGCACGTCGGGGAGCGCCCGGCCGACGATGACGCTCATCGCGTAACTCAGGTACGACGAGCGCATCTCGTCTTCGATGGCGATCTGTCCTAATCTCTCATCAGGTGGCATCAAATTTCTCCACGAATGCTGAAAATGGTCACCAGCTTTGTTCTCGGCTCGCCAACATCCTCACTGTACCCCAGAGGGTACACCTGCGGTGTTGGCGTCGCCTGCGGCCTTGCTGGATGACCATTTTGAGCATCCTACAAGCCAATTTCCGTTCCATCTTTTTAGCTGACAGCTTCTCTGCTACACGTCTAGATTTCTGACCTCGAGGGCGTGGGCTTGAATGAAGTTTCGTCGGGGTTCGACCTCATCACCCATCAGTATCGTGAAGATCTCGTCGACGCCGGGCACATCTTCCAGTTTGACTTTTAACAGCGTCCGGACTTCCGGATTCATCGTCGTTTCCCAGAGCTGATTCGGGTTCATTTCGCCGAGTCCTTTATAGCGCTGGATACTGAGCCCTTGCTTGCCTTTATCGAGAATCGCCTTGACCAACTCAGCCGTCGCGGGCTGGAGCTGTTCCTGACCGTCGGCTTTGAGTTTGTACGGCGCCCGGCCCAATCCGATCGCCGACGGTGAGAGCTTTTGCAGCTCGCGGAATTCGGCGGAGCCGACCAGCTCGTGCGTCACGGCAAAGCTATGGGTGACCCCGTTGGCATGCAGCTGGCAGGTGACTTTGTTCGATTGATGTTCTTCGTCCTCGACGATATCCAGCGCCGATGTGAGCTTTGGATAGACCACCGCAAGAGTTTTCTTCACGTTGGCCACAACCTTCTTGAGGGCGGGTTGATCCTTGAGTAGCTCGCGATCGAGTCCCGGCTCGTTCACAAATGCCCGCACCATGCTGGCCTCGTGCGGTTTCTTGTTGAGCCGGCCAAGCAACGTCTCGAAGGCGATCAGCTTCTTGAGGATGGGCAGAAGCCGCCGCCCCGTGACATATCCTTGGACCCCTTCCACGTACATTTCCACATCCTCGACGGCAATATCGGCCAGATGCTCATTCAACGCGATTTCATCTTTGAGATACCGTTCCGTCTTGTTCTTCTTCACTTTGAAGAGCGGCGGCTGCGCAATATAGACATAGCCTCGCTCCAGCAGCTCCGGCATCTGCCGGAAAAAGAACGTGAGAAGCAGGGTCCGAATGTGGCTGCCATCCACGTCGGCGTCCGTCATGAGAATGATCTTATGATACCGCGCCTTGCTGATGTCGAACGAGTCCTTGTCGGCCTTTTCGCTCTCTTCGCGCTTGCGGCCGACGCCCGTTCCTAGCGCCATGATCAACGTCCGGATCTCGTCGCTGGAGAGCATCTTGTCGAAACGCGCCTTCTCGACATTGAGAATCTTGCCCTTGAGCGGCAGAATCGCCTGATACTTGCGGTCGCGTCCCTGCTTCGCGGAACCGCCGGCCGAATCACCCTCGACGATATACAGCTCGCTCAACGCCGGATCTTTCTCCGCACAGTCCGCCAGCTTGCCGGGAAGCGACCCCCCATCAAGCGCGCTCTTGCGTCGGATTAATTCCTTTGCCTTGCGCGCGGCCTCGCGAGCACGCGCCGCGTCGATCGCTTTCCCGATGACCTTTCGGGCCACCGTCGGGTTCTCTTCAAAATAGGTCCCCAGTGCGTCGTTGACCGCGGACTCAACGATACCCTTCACCTCACTATTGCCCAGTTTGGCTTTCGTCTGCCCTTCGAACTGAGGATTCCTGACCTTGACGCTGACGACGGCGGTGAGCCCTTCACGGACGTCGTCACCGGTGAGCGATTCGGTGTCTTTCTTGAGCAGGTCGTTGGCGTTCGCGTAGGTGTTAATCGTACGGGTGAGCGCGGCCTTGAAGCCCACCAAGTGCGTGCCGCCCTCCTTGGTATTGATGTTGTTCGCAAAGGAAAACAGGTTCTCGGCGTAGCTGTCGTTGTATTGAAGCGCCACCTCCAACACCATCTCCGATTTTTCAACCTGCACGTAAATAGGCTTGTGCAGCGGCATCTTGGCTTCGTTCAGATGCTCGACGAACGAAACGATTCCGCCCTTGTACTTGAATACTTGTTCTTTGACCGGTTTTTTCCGCTCATCCTTGAGTGTGATCTCGAGGCCCTTGTTCAAAAAGGCGAGCTCGCGCAGTC
>DASVEA010000173.1:0-4022 GCA_036380815.1 Nitrospiraceae bacterium | reverse complement strand
GCAGCGCGTCCGCGGCAGAGGAGGCGAGCACGACTTCCGCGTAACTCGTGATCTCGATCGTTCGGGGGGTCCGCGAGCCGTTGGTGATGCGGGTACGACGCAGTTCGATGTCATCTTCCGGCGACACTACAATCTCGGTATGCGTCTCGATATCGTGGTCGCAGCGACGAAACTCAGCCCGTCCCTCAGAAAAAATGACTTCATAATTTTTTGATTGCTTTAAAGTTGGCTGATAGGACGTTGACCAAAACTCCCCGCTTTCCACGTCGCGGATGTAACAGAACGTGCCCCAGTTGTCCCGGGTACTGTCTTCGCGCCAGCGTGTGACGGCGAGGTCCTTCCAACGACTGTACCCACCGCCCGCGTTCGTGATCATCACGTGGTATCGGCCGTTCGACAATAACTGCACCTCTGGAATCGGCGTGTGAGGGCTGCTGAACTGGCGCACCGGCATCTCGGCATCACCAAAGGTCGTACGTAAGTCAGAGAGTTCCACGGTGTGCGAATAGGATGCCGTCGCCTTTGGAATCCGCTCCTGAAGCAACAGCACGGTCGCCTGGAACAACGGATCCGATTCGAATCGCTTCTGCATCGGACGGTCCAGGAGCAGATAAGCCAGAGAGAGCAAACTCATACCTTGGTGATGGGCCATATAGGACCGAATCACCGAACTCGATTGTCCGCGTGGGAGACGAGAAGGGGTATAGTCGATCGCTTCGTACAAACCGAATGGTCCTTCAACCCCTTCAGCCGAGAGTCGTTGCAGATTCAGGCACGCCTCCTCGGGCGCCACCATCAGCGCAAGCGCCGAAGCATACGGCGCAATGACCACATCATCGGCAAGCCCACGTTTGAGCCCCAGACCGGGCACACCAAATGCGCGATATTGATAGTTGAGATGCACATCGATCGTGTTGTAGCCGGATTCAGAAATGCCCCACGGGACATCGCGCTGTTTTCCATACTGGATCTGTCTCTCCACTGCCGCCTTGCAGGTCTGGTCGAGCAGCGTGTGTTCGTATGTCGGCATCACCAGCAGCGGCATGAGGTACTCGAACATTGACCCGCTCCACGAGATGAGCACCGGCCCGCCACCGGCGGTCGTGAGGAGACGCCCGAGAGCAAACCAGTGCTCCTGTTGCAGTTGTCCCTGTGCAATCGCCACAAAACTGCACAATCTCGCTTCCGAAGCCAGCAGATCGTAGTAACTTGAATCTCGCCGGCGCTCGCCGACGTTGTAGCCGATCGCCAGCAGATGACAGCCCTTGTCGAACAGGAAATCGTATTCCATACTGGCAAAGTGACTGGCTTGATGTGCCAGTTCTTCGACGGCCGCGATTCGTTCTCTGGCGCGCTGGCTGGCTTTGGCAATCAGCCGTTGAAGGCCATCAGCCCATGTGCGCTCCTCGTGCATCGTCTCTGAGCCCAACCGATGTTCGATTGACGGCAGACGCACCTCGTCAAGGCGTGCCAATTCGCGCAGCGTGGGGATATCATCGACGTGGCCATATTCGCTGAGCCTATTCTGTGAGGCCGACAGCAATGCCCAGGGTGCGAGAAACATTAGGTCGGCGAGGGCATCTTGGCATTGTCGGGTGAGTGCGCGCGCCCACCAGGTCGCTTGGCTCTCCGGGGCAGCTTGCACGCTCGCGAGCACCTCCTCGGCGGTTGTGGCCAGCCGGTCAAGGCAGAGCCGCGCTGCCGTGAGAGTGGTTGGCTGGGATTCGTAGGCAGACTCCAGATGCTTCTGAAATTGAGCGAGTTGGGCCGGAGTGGTTTCCCCTACAGTCTCTTCGAGGACCTTAACGGTGTCGCTGAGCCCGTCAAAGAATCGCGACCCCAGGATCTTTTGATCAGGAAGTGCGAGCAGACCTGGCCGCAGTGTCAGCAAATGGCCCGCAAGGTTTCCGCTGTCCACCGTCGATACATAGGTCGGCAGCAACGGTTTGAGAGATTGCGTGTCGTACCAGTTGTAGAAGTGGCTTCGGTGACGTTCCAATCCTTCCATCGTATGGAGCGCTTTCGTCGTGCGTTCGACGAGTTGTCCGGCCGACATGTAGCCGAAGTCGTACGCGGACAAGTTTGCGAGCAGCGCGAGCCCCATATTGGTCGGCGACGTGCGATGCGCGACCACGGCAACGGGATGCTCCTGATAATTATCAGGCGGCAGCCAATGATCGTCCGGACCGACGAACTCCTCGAAGAACGCCCAGGTCTTTCTGGCAAGCTTCCGGAGAAAGATAGTCTGATCGCCCGTCAGATAAACTTCGCGCCGAGCAATCGGTTGGCTAATCCACCACGCGATAGCGGGTGAGGCGAACCAGAGACCCAGAATGGGCATCGCCACATCCAGCGCACTCGGCTCCGACAGCGTCAGATAGATCACCGAGGCAACGGCAAGAACGGGCCCAATCCACATCATCCGACTGTAGGCGACGAGGCTTGTGCGGCGATCGCGAGCCTGATTGCTTGACGGACTCCATTCCAGCAAGCGTGTCTGTGTAACCAACATCCGCCAGATCGTGCGCACAATCGCATCCAAACTGAAGAACGCCTCGAAGGGGAGGCAGACGATCGTCAATACCGTCTGAACGATGTGCTGCCCGGCCGAGCGTAGCGCGGAGGCGACATGCTGCTCCGGCAACACATCCTCCGGCTTTTGAAACAGATCCAGAATAGAGCCAAACAACGGAGGAATCAGGATAATTCCGATCACCGCCAAGGTCCACAACCAGAACGGTGACAAGACCGTCCAGCCAAGCAGCAAAAGGACGGTTAATGCTGACGGTACGAGACTGCGCCGAAGATTGTCGAAGAGTTTCCATCGAGACAGTCCGGAGAGCGGATTCTTTTGACGCCGCGCCCCCGGACCGGGAACACGCGGCAGCAGCCATCCTGCAAGCTGCCAATCCCCACGGATCCAGCGGTGCCGCCGGCTCACATCCACGCTATAGCAAGAGGGATTCTCCTCGTACAACTGCACGTCGCTCAACAGCCCCGACCGCGCGTAGCACCCTTCCAGAAGATCGTGGCTGAGAATCCGGTTCTCGGGAAAGCGCCCGGTGAGGGAACGCTCAAACGCATCCACCTCATAGATCCCCTTGCCGATGAACGAGCCTTCACCGAACAGGTCCTGGTATACATCGGAGACGGCGCGCGTATAGGGATCAATGCCCGGCTCACTCCCGTTGAGTCGCGCATAGTGCGACCGGTTCGTGCCCGGGAGGCTCACGCCGACGCGTGGCTGCAGGATGCCGTATCCTTCGCAGACCCGCTGCTTGTGTTCGTCGTACCGCGCCCGATTCAGCGGATGCGCCATCGCTCCCACGAACTGCCGCGCCGCATCACGCGGCAGTTGTGTATCCGTGTCGAGAGTGATCACGTATTGCACGTTCGACAGCACCGCAGTTTCGCCGACGATGAGTGAGAAACAATCCCGTGAGCCGCCTCGCAGAAGCGCATTCAAATCCGCAAGCTTGCCTCGTTTCCGTTCCTGCCCCATCCAGACCCGCTCCCCAGGATTCCACCGGCGCGGGCGATGAAACAAAAAGAACGCATCGCGTGTCGCCTCTCTGTACTTTCCATTCAACTCTTCGATCCTCTTCCGGGCCAGCCGCAACAGGGACTCGTCTTCGAGAAGGGTTTCCTCGTGCGCATCTCGAAAATCGGTCAACAGGCCGAAGTGCAGGTGATCGTCTTGATTGGCCAGGAACCGGACTTCGAGTGCCTCGGTCAGCTCCTCGATGCTCTCAACGCTGCTCAACATAGTCGGGACCACGACCAGCGCACGCGATTCCGGGGGGATGCCCTTGGAGAAGTCCATTCGAGGCAGCGCATGCGGCGTCACCATGACTGTTGCAAGCCAATTCACCAACGCGATCGCCAGTTGACTTGTGCAGAGTAGGGACAGGAGACCGACCAGCGTGAGTAACCAACCCTCCGCATCCTCGGCATACGCCATTGCCAATAAGCCGCCGGTGAAGACCCCCGTCATCAAGACGATCGTGCCGACATAGAGGAGC
>DASVEA010000172.1:0-4305 GCA_036380815.1 Nitrospiraceae bacterium | reverse complement strand
GTTTGGTTTCTCTGGGTCAAGCAACAAAACAAACCAGATAGACCAGATCAACCAAACAGACCGGGCTTGTCCCCTATGGCTTCTGGCTCTCGATCGTTATTCACTACCCTGACCGCGCCGTCAGCGCGTGCGATTGCCCTCTCGTTGTTGGTGGAGTCCGTCAAGAGTGAGGAAGGGGTCGATATTTTGTTAGATCGCACGCTCACGCAACACTCGTTCGACAGCAGGGAGCGAGCCCTCACGGTGGAGCTCACCTATGGCGTCTTGCGGCATCTTGCGACTATCGATTGGCGGCTTGAACCGGTCTTGGAAAAGCCGCTTCCTCGCCTTCCCGTCGCCGTGCAGATGGTGCTTAGGCTTGGTGCCTACCAACTCTTGTTTCTCGATCGTATTCCGCAGTCTGCCGCGGTCAATGAATCAGTCAAGCTGGCCAGGGCCTTTGCCGGCACACTTGGCAGAGACTGGAGTGGGTTCGTCAATGCGGTGTTGCGTGCACTCTTGCGCCATCCGCCTCAGCCCTGGCCCAGTATGGATTCCGATGCCGCGCAGGCCCTCGCCGTGCGGTACTCGGTTCCAGTGTGGCTCAGCCGTCGATGGGTGGAACGCCTTGGCGTGGCCTCCGCGGAAGCGGCGTGCGAAGGGGTCAGCGTCGAGCCTCCGCTGACGCTTCGGGTGAACCAGCTGATCACGACCAGGGAAGCACTCCTTGAAATATTTGCACAGGCAGGTATTGCGGCCAAGCCGACAAGCGTGGGCCCGTTCGGCATTCTGATTGAAGAAGGAGGCTCTGTGCCCTCGCTCCCGGGGTTTCACGAGGGCGCTTTTTATGTGGAAGATGAAGCAGCGCAATTGATCCCTCCCCTCCTCGATCCTCAGCCTGGTGACACCGTGCTTGATGCCTGCGCGGCACCGGGAGGAAAGGCGACCCATATGGCTGATTTGATGCATAACAAGGGGACGATCTACGCCGTCGATCGGAAAGGTGCCCGCCTGGATCTGGTGCGAAGCAATTGTCATCGACTCGGGGTCCAGATTGTCGTGCCGATCATCGGCGACATTCGACAGCCACGTGAATGGCTTCCCATGATCGAGACAGCAGGGTCTCCCTCCGTGAAGAAGGTCGGAGTGGTCGAGCCATCTGTTGATCGGATTTTGGTGGACGCTCCTTGCAGTGGGCTCGGTGTGTTACGGCGACATCCGGAAGCGAAGTGGCGAAAAGGTGAGCAGGCGTTCCCTCGACATCAGGCACTCCAGTGTCAGATCCTCGAGGCGGTTGCCCCATGCTTGCGGCCTGGCGGGGTGCTGGTCTATAGTACGTGCTCGACGGAACCGGAAGAAAACGAACAGGTCATCGAGCGATTCTGTCGTGCCCATGGGGAGTTCCAGCGTGAGTCCGTTGTCCCCCGGCTTCCGCCTGCAGCACAGGGGTTCGTTACCGGCGAGGGTGCCCTCTCGACAGTGGGTAACCGGTACTCGATGGACGGATTCTACGCCGCACGACTGAGGAAGGATTTGTGATGGCACGCCCCATTCTTATTGCTCCCTCGATCTTAGCTGCTGACTTTGCCCGATTAGCCGACGAAGTTGCAGCCGTGGAACGAGCTGGGGCCGACCTCCTCCATATCGATGTCATGGACGGGCATTTCGTGCCGAATTTGACCATCGGTCCACCAATTGTGGCGGCGCTCAGAAAAGTTACCAAGATGCCGCTCGACGTCCACCTCATGATCACAAACGCCGACGCCTTTATCGCCGAGTTCGCCGAGGCTGGAGCAGACTATCTGACAGTTCACGTGGAAGCCTGCCCCCATCTCCATCGCACGGTGCAATCGATCAAGGAACACGGCGTCAAGGCCGGGGTGACCCTGAATCCGGCTACCTCGCTCAGTACGATCGAGGAAATACTCCCCGATGTCGATTTGGTTCTGATCATGTCAGTCAATCCTGGCTTCGGCGGGCAACAGTTTATTACCTCCAGTCTGCAGAAGATTTCCTCGGCTCGTGCCATGATCGAACGGGTCGGAAGTCGCGCGTTGCTCGAAGTGGACGGCGGCGTCAAGATCGACAATGTAGCTCAGGTGCTGGCTGCCGGAGCTGATGTATTGGTCGCCGGGTCGGCCATTTTCTCTAGTCGGGATTATTCCGCGACGATCGCTGCGATGCGCGCAGCCGTCCAACCTCCTTCCACGACGCCGCAGCGCGTCTCCGCTCACCGATAGGCCTCGCGGGTGGACATATCTTCCCTCATCGATAGCCTCCATTCTCTCGAAGTCAAAGTCCTGTCTACTTTTGAGGCAAATCCCTCCGCGGTGCTCCAGACGGAACAGTTGACGCAGTCCACCGGGTTAGAGCCCTCGCAGTTAAGTATGGCGGTCGAATGGTTGCTCGCCAAGTCGTTGCTCACGATCGATACCGAAACCGTGACCCCGATTGTCTCGCTCACAAAAATCGGAGAACTCTATTTTGAAAAATACTCGCCGATCGAACGAGTGCTGTCTGCTGCTCGCGATGCGGCCAAAACCGGCAAGCGCCTGACCATTCAGGACATTCAATCCCGAGAGGGACTCGAACCGGCGGAGGTGAGCGGTTCGATCGGACGGCTCAAGAAAGAGGGCGCGCTCCTCATTATTCAAGGTGGCTGTATCGAATCGACCGGCCGACCGAGCCAGACGGCGGAAGCGATGAGGGGATTGCTGCAACAGCTTCATGGAGCGCCTCGTGAGCTGCAGGCGTTTTCCGAGGCACAACGACAAGTCATTCAAGACCACTCCGTCAAACGCGGGAATGCACGGGAACCTTTCCGCATTGATGATCGGGTGGCCAGGGGGCTCAAGCTTTCCGTAACCGGTATCGAGGCCGCCCAGCAGTTCTCTCGGCAGGGGACGGCGGAAGAGGTCTCCCAGTTGACGCCCGAACTGTTGAAAGACGGGAATTGGCGAACGAAGCGCTTCCGTAAATACACGATCAGTCTTCGCGCGCCAAGGATTGCGCCTGGCAAGCGGCATCCGTATCGCGAATTTCTCGATACCGTGAAGACAAAACTCGTGAGCATGGGATTCCAGGAAATGCGGGGCTCGCTTGTAGAGACGGAGTTTTGGAACATGGATGCCCTCTTCATGCCACAGTTCCATCCGGCACGTGACATCCATGATGTCTACTTCGTCAAGGAACCGACTCATGCCTCGTCGATTGCAGAACCGTTCTTGTCTCGCGTCGCACAAGCGCACCAGAACGGCGGTGAAACCGGTTCAACCGGTTGGAACTATCCCTTCAATGCGGAGCGCGCGCGCCGGCTGGTCTTGCGGAGCCAGGGGACGGCCGTCTCGGCCCGTACGTTGGCGGCACAACCAGCGGTGCCGGGAAAGTATTTTTCCATCGCCCGTTGTTTCCGCTACGATCAAGTGGATGCGACGCACGCGACCGATTTCTTCCAGGTAGAAGGGATCGTGCTCGGCGAAGACATCAACTTTCGCACGTTGCTCGGCCTGCTGAATCTCTTTGCCCGTGAAGTGGCGCAGGCGAAGGAAGTCAAATTTCTCCCAGCCTACTTTCCTTTCACCGAACCGTCGGTCGAGTTGCACGTGCGCCATCCGAAGCTCGGATGGATGGAGCTTGGCGGAGCCGGGTTGTTCCGGCCGGAAGTCACCCTACCGCTGGGCGTGACCGTTCCAGTTATTGCGTGGGGATTGGGGCTCGATCGCATGGCAATGGTGGCGCTCGGTATTCACGATATCCGTGAGTTGTTCACCGACAATTTAGATCTGATTCGCTCTACCAGGGGAGCCTTCTAGGTTTCACATGCCCACGATTACTATTTTCAAACAGGATCTCGAAGGATTGCTCGCAGTGCCAGGTGAGGCTCGCCAACCGATCACCATGGAGCAACTCGAAGAGTCGTTGATGCTCGTGAAGGGTGAGTTGAGGGGGCAGAATCCCGACACCGGCGAACTGCGAATTGAGCTGCAAGATAGCAATCGTCCCGATCTCTGGTGCTGCGAAGGGATCGCCCGGCAGATTCGGGTGAAGCGGCAGGGTTCCCTCGCGAGGTACAGCTTTCTCACAACTCCATCGAAATCGCCAAAGCGATTGAACGTGGCTCCTGGCCTGGAGGAGATCAGGCCTTACGTGGCGGCCTGTACTGCGACAGGCTACCGCGTGACCCAGGAGGGCCTCGCTCAGCTGATTCAGACACAAGAAAAACTCGCCGAGATGTTCGGCCGTAAACGCCGGACCGTGTCGATCGGACTCTATCGGCTCGCGGCGATCGAGTTTCCTGTCACCTATGATTTGGTGAAGCCGGACGAA
>DASVEA010000171.1:0-2931 GCA_036380815.1 Nitrospiraceae bacterium | reverse complement strand
TGCGTCGGCATCAGAGCGACGCCGATTGCTGAAGCCATGATGGCGCTGGTGCTCATGGACCATGCCTTGCTCCACCGCGCACAGAACGCCGATGTGACGACGAAGACTCCGAAGATTTCCGGCTCGCTGAAAAAACGGGCGGCCTCAGGAACACAGAAACCTACTGCGAAGATCAATCCTGACCCAGACGAAGCTTAGCGCTTCTCCTGCGTATGCCTTCCCCCTCCTACGAAGGTCCCATCCTCGAAATTGAGAAGGCCGCCGTTTATCGGGGCGACACTTGCGTGTTTGAAGACCTTTTTTTCACACTTGAAGAAGGGGTGCACACCGCCGTCCTTGGCCCGAACGGGGCAGGCAAATCGACCCTGTTGAAGTTACTGGCGGGCGAAGTCCATCCGGTCCCGAATGACGCGACGCGCATCCGGTTGTTCGGCGAAGAGCAGTGGAATGTGTGGGACGTCCGCAAGCGTTTAGGGATGGTATCCCATGATCTTCAACATCAGTATATGGATCAAGTGACCGGGCTGAAAGTGATTCTGTCCGGTTTCTATGCCAGCATCGGAATCTATGGGCATCAAGATTTTAGTTACGCGCAGCTTGCCCGGGCGGACGACATGTTGGCGGAGATGGGTGTGGGTTCGTTGAAGGATCGACGATTTGGGGAGATGTCCACGGGAGAGCAGCGGCGGTGCCTTCTCGGCCGCGCGTTAGTGCATGAGCCGGCGGCGCTCGTGCTCGACGAACCGACGAGCGGGCTCGATCTGACGGCGACATTCCACTATCTGGATCTCGTTCGCACCTATATACGGAAAGGGAAAACGCTGTTGCTGGTGACGCACCACATTCACGAGATTCCGCCGGATGTGAAGCGTGTCGTGCTTTTGAAGCAAGGAAAGATTATTCAGGATGGGGAGAAACGCGCTGTCCTTACAGAAGCCAACCTCAGTCGGCTGTTCGACTGCCCGGTAGCATTAGCTCAAGCCAACGGGTGGTATCAAGCGCTCCCTGGGCACAGCACACCGCACTGACTTTGTTCATCTTCTGCTCAACACAACATGGCAATGTCAGGTCTGCGTCGATTCGGCGCACGTTGACTAAGACCTCTTAGCCAGGAGTGGGTGGTGTATCAGGCACCATGGTATAGTTGATAGGAATTCGGGAGGTGCACATGTGTCGAATAAGGATGACCGGTTGTATCCTGGTGCTTAGTTCCATGCTCATCTCAGGAACTGGGTCGGCTTCTGCTGAAAGTCAGAAGGCGGAGGGAAACAAAGGTATCACAGTGGACGATCTGGGGCGTGGGCTCAAGAGTGCCGCGCAGAACGTGGAGAAAGAAATTCCCAAGATCGGTTCTGCGATTGGAGAGACCTTCAAGAAGATTACCGAAAAGAAATCAGATAAAAGACCTACTCAAGAAGCTCTTCAGAGCAAGAAATAGCTGATCGGTGTGTCCGATTGTGAAGGCTAGCAGGTGCTTCTTGTTGGTCAGCAGTCCCTGTGTCTGACTTTGCCTCGCTACTTTTTGCGAAATCCGAAGAACATCCCGACCGCTCCTGCCCCCGTTGACGGGAGACAACCAGAGAGGATTTGTTTGAGTCCTTCAGCTCCCCGATGTCCGGCCGCGATGGCGTGGCTGATCTGCGTTTCCACTGCCGTCCAATCTAGATCGATCCAGCCGGTATCTTCCAATACGGCGATGCAGGTCAGCAACACGCCGGTGATCAGCGCGGCCATTTTCAGAAATCGCCGGAACGCCCAGCCAAAGAAGAATCCGCCCAGATAGCTGCCACCGATGCCTAACACAGCAGGCGATGAGAGATCAGCAACCCATGAGGTGAGGCCCCCGACAGTCGCCACCGCAGCGGCGATGACGGATTTTGCATTCCAGGGCACATCGGCCAGTAAGGTTGTGCAGACGCCCTGTGCGGAGGAGATTCCCGGCTGGTCCAGTTCTTGATCCATGGACTGGCTACAGCCGGCTGCTCGCTAAGGTATCACAGGCGTTGGGGTCGCCCGTCTCCAATCCTTTGCGGAGCCAGGTCATGCGTTGCTCAGACGATCCATGAGTCCAGCTTTCCGGCCTAATAGAGCCGCGGGACATTTTCTGGAGTTGATCATCGCCGATCGCCGCTGCCGCTCGGAGCCCCGCTTCGAAATCGCCCGGCTCGATCAGGTTCCGCTCACGTTTGGCGTGGTGGCCCCAGACTCCGGCGAAACAATCGGCCTGCAGCTCCATGCGCACCGATAAGGCATTCCTCTCTTGTTCCGAAGCCTGGCGCTGGAGGCGCGTCACCTTTTCTGCAATGCCCATGAGATTCTGCACGTGATGGCCCACCTCATGGGCGATCACATACGCCTGGGCGAAGTCGCCGGATGCGCCAAGTCGCTGGGCCATTACGTTGAAGAAGGACAGGTCGAGGTAGACTTTGTGGTCGCCGGGGCAGTAGAAGGGACCGACTGCGGACGACGTGGTTCCGCAAGCAGATTGGACTGCGCCTGTGAAGAGTACGAGTCGAGGATCTTCATACCGCGGCCCAAGGAGTTGCCTCCAGGTGGTTTCCGTATCGGCGAGGACAACCGCGGCGAATTTCCCCAGTTGGTCGTTGGGCGATCCGGTCGGTGCGGGTTCGGAGGGTTCGGAGGGTTCGGAGGGTGCCGATGAGTCAGTTGTCTCTTGCACGCCATTGAGCATGTTGATGAGGGTCACGGGATTGATGCCGGTGAAATAGCTGACGGCGAGCACTAGCACGATGCCGACTATTCCCAGCCCTCCGCCGATCCTGGCCGGTCGCATACCTCGACGATCTTCGACGTTGCCGCTTTCCCGTTGTCCCTCCCAACGCATGAGGTAACGGTACGCTTTCCGGAGTCTTGCGGTCTGAGCAATTGTGACCAGATCGCGGGAATATTCGAGTTTTTTGGTGACGAATC
>DASVEA010000170.1:0-4721 GCA_036380815.1 Nitrospiraceae bacterium | reverse complement strand
CAACGTCATTGCGCTGTATTTGCCCCCGCTCCGGGAGCGTGGTGAAGACGTTCCGCTCCTCGCCAAACATTTTCTGGCCAAACGAATCGAAGAAGACAATCGGCCACCCCAAGAGTTCTCCAAAGATGCCATCGATCTTCTGTCCCGCTATCCCTGGCCGGGCAATGTTCGAGAGATGGAGAACATCATCGAACAGGCGTTCATTTGGTCCAAGGGATCGGACACCATCACTCCCGAACATCTCCCGACCATTCTCAAGAACGACACTCGATCTTCTTCACTCCGCGACGACACTCTCGCCGGGCGACTATCTCTCGAAAAAGCCGTCATGGAATTCGAGCGCGAAATTATCTTGGATGCCTTAAAACGAACAAACTATATCCAAACTCATGCCGCCAACCTGCTGGGGATCAGCCGCCGGATGCTCAAGTACCGTATGGACACGCTGGGAATCGGCCGACCCGATCAGGAAGTCAGCACCGAACCTCCGACCGTAGTGCAGGAATAGCACATCCACGCCCCCCACTGCGTCTTTTTTGCACAGTTGGGTAGGGGAATGTCTTGCTGATGTACGTAGTGCTTCGTTCAAGAAAACTACATATGGGCCCCCATCATGCAAAAGCCACTCTCTGTTGAGGCAGGCATGCTAACTCACTGAAATGGAACAAGAATTGCCTTGTAAATACGTAGTTAGCCATAGAGGACTCCAATGAACGTACCTGTGCCTCAGGAGCCGGCAAAGAATAAGCCGACCTTGCTCGTGATTGACGACGAGGCAGGACCTCGTGACGCCCTGAACGTGATTCTCCGCCCCTTTTTCAATATCCAGACAGCGGAATCTGCCGGTGCAGCGATTGACGTGCTGAACTCCCAGCCGATCGACCTCATCACACTCGATCAGAAGCTTCCAGATCGCCAGGGCATCGATCTCCTTCAGGACATCAAGCATCACCACGCCGGCGTTGAGGTCATCATCATCACCGGGTACGGGAGCTTAAAGTCCGCCATGGAAGGGATACGCCATGGTGCCGCTGGCTATCTGCTCAAACCTTTCAACGTCACGGAATTGCTTTCCCTCGTCAATCAGACACTCGAAAAGAAACAACGGCTCGATTTTCTCAGGCATTCTCTCAAGACATCAACCGGCCTCTGGGGATCAGAAACAGAATGCGCGCAAGCGTGGAAGGAATTACTCGCGGGATACCAGGCGATCGGGAAACCGACGTCAGACCACGCGTCCAGCTCCGAATCCATGCCGGACCTTCTCCCTCTACTCTCCGACCTGCTTGAAGCCAAGGATCGCCAGTTGCTCAACCACTGCAGCCGAGTCAGTTTCTACTCCACACTCCTGGCCAACCGCATTAACCTCACACTCGCTGAGCAGAAATCGTTGGCGTTGGGGGCATTCCTCCACGACATCGGTAAGATCGGGCCTGAGGCCTATCAATTTGCCGACGATGAAATCGCCGTGAGCGGAGAGGCTGTTGGCAATCGGCACCACCCGGAGCAGGGTGCGAAACTAGTGTTACCCCTGGGACTTCCGGCTGAGGTAGGACAGATTATTGCCTATCACCATGAACAGTGGAATGGCTCAGGCTATCCATTTGGACTTCAGGAAGAAGGAATTCCTCAACTGGCCCGCATTGTCTGTCTAGCCCAAACGTTCGACCATCTGACCGCGGAACTTCCTGGCCGGACGCCCCTCTCGATTGATGACGCCTGCCAACGGATGCTTTCGTATGCCGGCACCCACTTCGAACCAAAGTTGACCGAACTCTTTGCGCGCGTGGTCCAGGAATGCAAAGCATCCCTTCCTGCCATGGCGATGGCGACTACCCCGACCGACCGATCCGACTCCTAGCCCGCATAATTCATGCAGCTTCTGCTGCAAGCGCGGAGACGCGGCTGTGACGGGCAGTCTCGCCGTTCAGCCCTTCGACATACTACACAAGTATGCCTCAGGGCCTCACGTCTCCGAGTGCCCATCTCGCTTCGCGTCTGCACGCTTTCGCGACGAACCTTCATGAATAATGCGGGCTCACAGGATGCTGAAAAGGTCCGCCAGCCTGTTTCGTTTAATTCGTTCGTTTGGTTGGTCTTGTTTATTTGGTTAAACCAGACTAACCAGATGAACCAGATAACCAAAACAAACCAGATCACTCAGACCGCTTCCCCTTCGCCCCCGCAATGAGTTCCGCTGCCGTTTCACGTACTTTTTTCGTAATGGTCAGACCGCTTAGCATTCGGGCGATTTCTTCTTCTCGCCCCAGCCCCTTGAGCGCTCTGACCGACGTGGATGTCCGTTGACTCTCCAGCCCCTTTTCCACAAGCAGATGGTGCTCCGCCTGGGACGCGACCTGAGGAAGATGGGTGATGCAAAACACTTGATGGAACGATCCGAGCTTGCGCAGTCTCGTTCCCATGGCTGCAGCAACTGCCCCACCGACTCCCGTATCGATTTCGTCAAATACCAGGACCGGAACCTGGTCCATCTCGGCCAACACCGTCTTGAGCGCCAGCATGATACGTGAAAGCTCCCCACCGGACGCCACCCGGCCCAAAGGTCTCTGCGGTTCACCCGGATTGCTTGAGAGAAAGAACTCCACTCGATCACGCCCAGCCGGTCCAAGCCCTTCAGACGACTTATCGCTCGAGATCGAGACCTGAAAGATCGCCTGCTCCATTTTTAACGCTGCCAGCTCCGCTACCACAAGCGTCGTCATTCGCTTGGCCGCATCATTTCGCTTCTTAGACAGCTGCTGTGCCAGCATGCGAAGACGGCGGCTCTCTTCATCCAGCCGCGCGGTCAACTCAGCAGTTCGCTCTTCACGATTGTCCAATAACTGAAGCTCCTCCTGCACCCTTTTGCCGGTCACTAATACCGCCTCAACCGACCCTCCATACTTTTTCTTCAACCGTTGGATCAGGTCGAGTCGATCATCCACGACAGCCAGTCGGTCAGGATCGGCCTCTAACTGTTGTGCGTAGTCGCGCAGCCGCCCGGCAAGCTCTTTAAGTTGGATCGCCGACTCCGAAGCAGCCTGTTCACAATCACCCGTTTCCGGATCGGTCTGGGCCAACTCTGCAAGGGTTCGCCCGATCCGCCCCAGCCTGGTGAGGACGGCCTGCTCATCCGCCTGCAACTCGACATGAGCTTCGTGGGCCAATTCCCTGAGCCGATGCGCATGTACCAGTCGCTGCCGCTCGCTACGGAGCCGCTCTTCTTCGTCAGGCCGCAGTCCGGCTTGTTCAATCTCCTGGGTCTGAAATCGCAACATATCTTCACGTCGGGCACGATCGATGCCGTCACTCTGCAACGCATCCAACTGCGTGCGGAGATCCTTCCATCCTTGATAGGCCTGCTCGTACCTCCCGCGTAGCTCGAAGAGTCGTCCGAACGCATCAAGGGCATCTAATTGTTTAGCGGTAGCCAACAGCGATTGCTGCTCATGCTGGCCATGGATATCGACGAGGGTGCCCCCAAGTTCTTCGAGCACACGCAGGGGGCACAGGCTGCCGTTGACGTACACCCGGTGGCGACCCGCTCGGGAGAGCACGCGTCGAAGAATCAACTCAGACTCGTTCTGAGCGATGATTTCTTGTAGCCGGAGGCGTTGGAGGAGTGGGTGGGTGTCGGGGAGGTGGAAGGCTGCTTCGAGCTGGGCCTCGTCTTCTCCGGAACGGATCTGGTCGGTCGAAGCCCGTCCGCCGACCAATAAAGCGATGGCATCGATGAGGAGAGATTTACCGGCCCCGGTCTCCCCGGTAAGGACCGTAAACCCGGACTGGAATTGAAGACTGAGCCGCTCAATGAGCGCGAAATTGACAATGCGCAACTCGGCGAGCATTGCGGCGGGTGACTACAATCCTTAGGCTGAGCCGGCTGGTTGCGCCAGCAACGAATCGATCATTTCCTTGAACTGCCGCTTCGGTCTCGCCCCAACGAGTTTCTCCACGACTTGGCCGTTCTTAAAAAACAGAATTGTCGGGATACTCATGACCTGATAGCGGCCTGCGACTTCGGGATTTTCATCGGTATTGAGCTTCCGTACCTTCACCTTCCCCGCATACTCTTTGCTTAATTCCTCAATGATCGGAGCGACCATTTGGCAAGGTCCGCACCAGACGGCCCAGAAATCTACCATCACGAGTTGAGAGGCCTTCATGACCTCTGCGTCCCACGTTGCATCTTCGACCTTAAGTGCATCACCTGCCACGTCAGCATTCCTCCTTCGCTGGTTGCACAATGCCCCTCCCCGCAGCAAGCGCGGGGTATCCTGGGAAATTCTCCGAAGCCACTACCCTCTTTCGCCAAGGCTACGGAGGGTTCTCCTCGCCTTCATCCCCGCAGTATACTACGGGGTGTTCGGCGAAGGACAATACACATTCAAACCAGGACGGCATCGTATACCAGCCCTCTTCGAGGAGTCAAATCCATCGGACCTGCGTATGATATGACCAGGATCGGCAGAATAGCCAAGCGAGACTGGTGAGGTTGGTTGATGTGGTTTTTCTAGTTTATTTTGGTCATCTGGTTAGAGTAGTTCAACCAGACAAACCAAACAGACAAGATAAACAAGAGAGACCGCCGGTCCTCGCGCTTCACTAGGCATCACACGAGCCATTCATCCAGACAATCGGTTCATCGTGCATTCCCGCCCATCTCAGGCTGAGGCATGGTCGATTGTGGCCTCCCGTACGGCCCTCCCGGCACAGCCCAA
>DASVEA010000169.1:0-3378 GCA_036380815.1 Nitrospiraceae bacterium | reverse complement strand
ATCCTGTCCATCGACTTCGGCAATGGAGAGATTGAACTTCTCCCGCAATCGATCTTTGAGACTCAACAGCACCTGCCGCTTGTCCTTCAGCGACTGACTCCCGGGGATGAACAGCTCGACCGTACAGAGTCCGACGATGATACCCACAGGGCAGACTCAGGCCTCAGAGCTTTGCGGCAATTTTGTCGATCGCATAGGCTTCGATGATGTCTCCGGCCTTGACATCGTTGAAATTCTCGACGCTGATTCCGCATTCATAGCCCTGCTGCACTTCACGGACGTCATCCTTGAAGCGACGCAACGACCCGAGCTTCCCTTCATAAACCACCACGTTGTCCCGAATCACTCGTGCTCCGACAGCCGCACGAGTGATCATGCCGTCCACCACATAGGCCCCCGCAATGACGCCGGCCTTGGACACCGTAAAGACCTGTCGCACCTCGGCCCGTCCCAACGTCCGCTCCTTGAGCGTCGGTTCGAGCAGCCCTTCCATCGCGGCCTTAATTTCGGCCATCGCGTCGTAAATAATGGTGTACAGGCGGACGTCGACGCCTTGCTGTTCAGCCAGGGCGGACGCCTTCGGCTCCGGCCTGACATTGAACCCGATAATAATGGCGTTCGACGCGGCAGCCAGCAACACGTCGGATTCCGTGATCCCACCGACGCCGCTGTGAATGACGCGCAGCTTGACCGCGGCGGTCGCAAGTTTTTCGACGCCTGCGGTCAGTGCTTCAGCCGACCCCTGGACGTCAGACTTGATTACCAGTGCCAGCTCCTTGACCGACCCTTCCTTAATCTTGGCAAACAAGTCGTCGAGCGTGACCTTCGCTGACCCAGACAAATCAGCCGTTCGCTGCTTGCGAGCGCGATCTTCCGCAATCTCTCGCGCGACCCGCTCGTCTTTGACGACCTGAAATACATCACCGGCAGACGGAACACCCGGGAGCCCAGCCACTTCTACCGGAATAGAAGGACCGGCCTCTTGCACTTTTGCTCCCGTATGCGTAATCAGTGCGCGAACTTTCCCGCTCACAACCCCGACGACAAACACATCGCCGACGCGAAGCGTCCCGCTCTGAACCAGCACCGTCGCCACCGGGCCACGCCCTCGCTCCAGCCTGGCTTCCACCACAACGCCCTTAGCCAACCGATACGGGTCGGCCTTCAGCTCCAGCACTTCGGATTGCAGGAGAATCATCTCCAGCAAGGTGTCTAGGCCGGACTTCTCTTTGGCCGAGACCTCAACCATGATCGTGTCACCGCCCCAGGACTCGGATATGAGTCCATGTTCAGACAAGGCATTCTTAACACGATCAGAATTGGCCCCGGGCTTGTCAATCTTGTTGATTGCCACAATAATCGGAACGGATGCGGCTTTGGCGTGATTAATCGCTTCGATCGTTTGTGGCATCACACCATCGTCTGCTGCCACGACCAGGATGACGATATCGGTGATCTTGGCGCCACGACCTCGCATGGCGGTGAAGGCTTCGTGGCCCGGCGTGTCCAGGAACGTCACCTGTTTCCCGCGTACCGCAACCGTATACGCGCCGATATGCTGCGTAATCCCACCGGCCTCGCCTTCTGCTACCTTCGTCTGCCTGATGGCATCAAGCAACGAGGTCTTGCCGTGATCGACATGGCCCATGATCGTTACGACCGGTGGCCGTGGCTCGAGCTGGACCCCCTCCTCCGTCTGCACGACGGAATCCAGCAACTCTTCTCCGGCCTTCTCCATCGACACATCGATCTTGACCCCGCTCTCCTCCGCAATAATCACGGCTGCGTCAACGTTCATTGTCTGATTGAACGTGAGCATCTGGCCCATATCCATTAGCTTGCGCATGATATCGGCCGGACGCTGTCCGATCAGCTCAGCAAATTCCTTCACCGTCATACCGGGTGCAAGCTTGAAGCTCTTCCTCCTTGGCTTGGTCACTTCCCCCGGCGTGCTGTGATGGACGTGCTTGCTGCGGTCGTCGCGGCGCTGCTGCACTGGAATGGCGCGAAGATCCTGCCAGCGAGCCGCATCCTCACGAAGCCGAAGCTCTTCTTCTTCCCGCGTACGGCCCGGCTTACGAGCTTTCTTCCCCTTCTCTTTCAAACCCTCGGCTTGCATCTCTTCAAGGGAGAGGGTTTTCTTTTTTCCTGTGATCACATCGATGCTTGGCGCGACGGCGAGCTTGACGGCGGTCGTGGCTCCTATAGAATGCGGCTGGTCTGGCGACGCAGTCAGGTCAACATGAGCAGCGGCTGGAGTCTCAGCGTGCGGATGCGCCACCGCCGGCGTGCTAACCACGAGGGTGTCGGTGAGAGCTCCGCTTGTGCCTACTGATTCAACTGTGGGCAGGGACGCTGCCTCTCCCGATGCAACGTCTTCGGCTCTCTTGCGCTTGATCAGAATGCGTCGCTTGTCGGACTTGGAGGACTCCTCCGCCGCCGGAGTTGCCTGGGCCGACCCGGACTTGGCTCCCGCTGCGTGGTCGGACGCCATACCGACCTTACTCCGCTCACCCCGACCTGCATCGGCCTCAGCCGCCCGGCCCGTCGCTTTCCCGTGAGCCTTGAGTTTCGGGCCGAGCTTCTCCAGGACCTTCTGCACCACGTCATCATCTAACGCGCTGCTGTGCGACGCGACGGTGATCCCCATCCGCTTCAATTCCGGGATGAGATCACGGTTTTCCATCCCGAGTTGCTTGGCCAATGCATACACACGCATGAGAATTTGACACCTACTCCTCTTTATCCGGTTTATCCGGCATCCGAATCCGATTCTGCCCGGGCTTTTAATTCCTGCTCTCGGGCTTCTTCTTGCTGATGCAGCGCTTCGGTTTCCTCCGCCAACGCCGCCTTGATTTCTTTATCCCGTTCGGCCTTTTCCTTTTCGTATTCCGTCGAGCTGATGATATCGATCTTCCAACCGGTCAGACGAGCAGCCAACCGTACGTTCTGGCCATTCTTCCCGATTGCTAACGACAGCTGGGAATCTGCAACGACGACCAACGCCGACTTCTTTTCCTCATCGACGCCGACCTTCTCAATGCTCGCGGGGTTCAAAGCCTCGGCGATGAAGACGCGCGGGTCGGAGGTCCAGGTAATGATGTCGATTTTCTCTCCGCGCAGTTCGCGGACAACTGCTTGAACCCGCGATCCCTTGATCCCCACCCAGGCCCCGACCGGATCGACCGCCTTTTCTCGAGAGGTCACGGCGATCTTGGTCCGATCACCAGGCTCCCGCACGATGGACTTGATCTCAACGATTTTTTCGAGCACCTCAGGCACTTCCAACTCGAAGAGTTTCGACACAAACTGCGGATGGCTCCGCGTCAAGATGACCTGGACATCCTTCGGAGTCCGGCGCACTTCCAAGAGCATGGC
>DASVEA010000168.1:0-2114 GCA_036380815.1 Nitrospiraceae bacterium | reverse complement strand
GCTGTCGTTGGAGTCCCTGCTCGAGAAAGGTCCCAAGCCCTTCGTCATCCTGGTGGTGGGGGTGAACGGTGTAGGTAAGACGACCACGATTGCCAAGATCGCGCAACGGCTTGTACAGGCAGGGAAAGTGCCGTTGTTAGTGGCTTGCGATACCTTTCGCGCGGCGGCAATCGATCAGCTGCAAGTCTGGGCTGACCGAGTCGGCGTCGATGTGATCCGTCACCGCCATGGAGCCGATCCAGCCGCCGTAGCATTCGATGGGATTGCTGCTGCGAAAGCACGGCAGGTGGACGCGGTGTTGATCGATACCGCCGGCCGGCTACACACGAAATCGAATCTCATGGACGAACTCCGCAAGATCACTCGAGTCATCGCGCAGGAATGTCCTGGTGCACCGCACGAAGTGCTCCTTGTATTGGATGCCACGGTTGGGCAGAACGCGCTGTCCCAAGCTCGTCAGTTCCATCAAGCGGTCGGCGTCACCGGCTTGGTGCTGACGAAGCTCGACGGCACCGCTCGCGGAGGGATCGTCGTCGCGATTGCCGAGGAGCTGAAGTTGCCCGTGAGGCTCATCGGAGTCGGGGAGTCGGTTGAGGATCTACAGGATTTTCACAGCGACGCTTTCGTGGACGCGCTCCTCGGGACATCGGCGCCGCCCTCCACCTAGCAAGATACTGAAAAATTCCATCAGCGCTACAGACCGTGGCGCGTGAAGCCCAAGATGGGCGAGAAAGGCGCGATCCGGAGTTCGAAGCTCAGGGTTCGAAGTTCAGAAAACTTCGAACCTCGAACCGTCGACCGTCTCGCCCATCTCGCTAGTCTCGCATGTCTCGCGCGGATATCCGGCGTAGCCCCCGGTGAGATCCCGTCATTTTCTTCTCAGGCAGCATCGCCTGTGTTAGGCTGCATTTGCGAATGATCTAGACGCGACGCGCAAGGCATTCCTGTCCGTGAGACTGAGATATGATCAAGATTCTGGTTATCGACGACGATCGCATGAACTGCGAGCTACTTCAGTCTGTCTTCACCCGCCATGGATATCAGGTGCTGTCGGCGACGAGCGGGATTGAAGGCCTGACCCTCTTCCGCCAGCAGGCCCCGCGCGTCACCATTCTTGATCTTCGCATGCCGGAAATGGATGGGCTGACCGTCCTCAAAGAAATCCGCGCCTACGATCCCTATGCGGCGGTGATCATTCTAGGCGGCGGAGCGACTGAGGGGCAGGAAAATCAAGCGCGGGGGTTGCGCGTCACCGATTTTATTCGAAAGGGCTTGTCGCTTGACGTGCTGGTCGAATGCGTCAACCGGGTGGTGCAGCTTCCGGCTAGATCCGTTCCCGCTCTGCCGGTGGCAGGCAGCGCAGCTGTGGCCGATACGGGGGAAACAATCCTCGTCGTCGATGATGAGCCGTTGGTCCGCGACTTGCTCGTTCAGTTTCTCAGTCTCCGCGGCTACCGGGCACTCGGCGTGAAAGACGGCTCCGAGGCCCTCTCGTTGGTGGAACAAGCGCCCCCCGACCTGATCCTACTCGACCTGTTCATGCCCGGTATGGACGGTGTCGAGGTGCTCCGGCAACTCCGCCAACGCGAATACACCGGCGGGGTGATCATCATCACCGGGAGTCACGACGAAGAACGTCTCGATGAAGCCTGGGCCGTGGGACCGCAAGAAGTCATCGGAAAGCCGATCGACTTGGAGCAATTGCTGACCTCCATCCAGCTTGTGCTCGTCTGTCGCGAATGCTAAAACCCTTCCGATGCCAATCGGAAGCAGGATTGTCTCTTTCCCCTGTCTGTTTCTCGTCGCGCTATTCAGCCACGGGGCTCTTGGTATCGCCTGCGCAGCAGACCCAGTCCTGCCGCGAGTCGTCATTCGGCATCACGAGTTATTCGTACAGATCGTGCCCGAGCAACATGCTCTCATCGCAAAGGACCGGCTAACCCTTGAGGTGCCGCAGTCACAGACTTCGATTCGTTTCTCCCTAGCCCCCACGCTCCAGCTCGACCACATTGCACTCATGCAAGAATCGGCCGGGACGGAATCCTTGATTCACGATGTGCCGTTTGAACTCGAGCATGGTTCCGCGCCGGAGTCGGTCCAGGAGGTCAGTATCC
>DASVEA010000167.1:0-2081 GCA_036380815.1 Nitrospiraceae bacterium | reverse complement strand
GGAAGGACTGTAGGGCCTGTCATCGGACACGCCGTCATTGGGCAGTTTGCCGGAACGGTATCTCCAGGGCTCGAACAAACGGACTGCATCCGTCCGTTGATGCACTGGCAAACACATTTTGCCTGCACTTCCGTCGAACAGATTAGCCCAAAACCAAAGACTGCCATTTTCAGAAATCGTGTCATCTGTCGATTGCACCGTCCTAATGAGAAACGGCCCCAACCGGGGGATAGGCCGGGGCCGTCATTCCCAAAGGTACGCACTGGGGGCGGCCCGGGCGTACAGGTCAGAGTTGTTCCCCGTCAGCACCTGTGAGACCAATTGAGGGACTTCACGGAGGGAGGATTTCTGGTTCATCGTAGCCGCAAGGAGCGAAGATGAAGCAGAAATCCGGGCCGGATAAAGCGCCGGCAGAACGAGTGGTGAAGGACATCCGCCGTCAGACCCGCCGGCAGTATTCGGCGGAAGAGAAGATCCGCATTGTGCTGGAAGGACTGCGCGGCGAGGAGAACATCTCGGAGCTTTGCCGCCGGGAAGGCATCGCCGCCTCGATGTATTACGGCTGGTCCAAGGAGTTCCTGGAGGCCGGCAAGCGTCGGTTGGCGGGCGACACGGCGCGGGCCGCAACGTCCGGCGAGGTGAAGGACCTTCGTCGTGAGGCCTCCGCCTTGAAGGAGGTCGTGGCCGATCTCACCCTGGAGAACCGCCTGCTTAAAAAAAGCATGAGCGGGGATGGGGAAGACGAGGCATGAGATACCCTGCATCCGAGAAGGCCGAGATCATCCGGCTGGTCGAGCAATCGCATTTGCCGGCCAAACGCACGCTGGACAAGCTTGGCATACCCCGTGCCACGTTTTACCGCTGGTATGATCGATATCGCGACGGTGGACCTGAGGCGCTGGCTGATCACCGTTCTCGACCGGATCGCGTCTGGAATCGCATCCCGGATGATGTCCGTCGCCAGATCATCGACCTGGCGCTGGAGCTTCCTGAGTTGTCGCCGCGGGAGCTGGCGGTGCGTTTCACCGACGAGAAGAAGTAACTTCGTCTCGGAGGCTTCGGTCTACCGGCTGCTGAAGGCGCACGATCTCATCACCAGCCCGGCCTATGTGGTGATCAAGGCGGCGAACGAGTTCAAGGACAAGACCACCGCCATCAACCAGCTCTGGCAGACCGACTTCACCTACCTCAAGATAACTGGGTGGGGCTGGTACTATCTGTCCACCGTGCTCGACGACTTCTCACGTTACATCGTGGCCTGGAAGCTTTGTCCCACCATGTGCGCCTCCGATGTGACCGAAACGCTCGACCTGGCGCTTGCGGCCTCGGGCCTTGATCGCGCCACCGTCGTGCACCGGCCAAGACTTCTCTCGGACAATGGCGCATCTTACGTGGCTGGCGATCTGGCCAAGTGGCTTGAGGATAAGGGTATGGAGCATGTGCGTGGGGCGCCGTATCACCCTCAAACCCAAGGCAAGATCGAGCGTTGGCACCAGACCCTGAAGAGCCGCATCCTGCTCGACAACTACTATCTGCCCGGTGATCTTGAACGGCAGATCGACGCCTTCGTCGCGCACTATAACCACGTCCGCTATCACGAGAGCCTCGACAACCTCACTCCCGCTGATGTCTACTTCGGGAGAGCTGAGACAATCCTCACAGAACGCCAGCGCATTAAGCGTGCCACTATTGCAAACCGTCGCTTGCAGCATCAGCTGCAGGCCGCCTAAACTCTAACCCCTGATGAGCCAGAGCCTCCCTTCTCGAAATGCCTGATCGGTCTCAAATCATCTGACGACGGACATGCGTTTCTTGGTGGCCTTGCCCCCTTACGATGCACCGCACCCCACGTTAGAATTGCCTTTTTGGGTGCAAAAATGGTCAAAGTTGCCAGCATATTTGGCGCGTTGCTTTGGGCCTCGGCAGCATACGCTCAGACAGATTGCCGGACGATCCAAGATACTGCCGCGGCGCTTTCCTGCCTCGAGAGGTCAGCGACGCCGAAAGCAGCCAAGCGCAAGGCAGCCAAACCCAAGGCAGCGAAGATGACGGTCGATCCGATGGCGCAAGTCAAAGACGCT
>DASVEA010000166.1:0-7538 GCA_036380815.1 Nitrospiraceae bacterium | reverse complement strand
GGTGGCCGGGCTCTTCGCCCTCGTCGCCGTGACCCCGTACATTCTGTTGGAAGTCTGGCAATTCGTCGTACCGGGTCTCCATGCCCAGGAACGACGTTTCGTCGCGCCGTTTGTGCTGTTGACCGCCGTGGCTTTTTACGCAGGGGTGGGCTTTTCCTTTTTCTTCGTGCTTCCATTCGCGCTGAATTTTTTGGTCTCCTATGGCGTCAACGCCGGCTTCATTCCCCAGATCTCCATTGCGCAGTACGTCGGATTTGCCCTGTGGTTCTTGATGATATTCGGGCTGATTTTCGAAGTCCCTCTTGCGATCACTCTCATGGCGAAACTTGGCTGGGTCGATGCGCCTTTTCTCAAACGATATCGGAAGTGGGCGCTGCTGGGGTCGTTCATCTTTGCCGCAATTCTTACCCCAACGCCCGATCCCTTCAACCAATGTCTCATGGCCCTGCCGATGTATGTTTTTTACGAAGTCGGCATTTTGAGCGCAGGGTTTTTCAGCAAGAAGAAGCCGGTGACGGGAGCATCGAGTGTGCCGGCCGTAGCCACCGCAGGGGCAGGAAACGGCAAGGCGCCGTCGGTGGGACTCCCTAACGTGGGAGGGGGCGACTACGTCGGCGTGCCGACAGATCGACGGCGATGACGAGAGCACGCGGATCGGGCGTTGCGAATATAGAAGGAAGACATATGGCTCGTGAATTGAACGTCATTCAACCTCCCAGCTCCGGCGGTAGCGATGCCTGTGTATACATGTGGGCCTGCGCGATCTGCGATGAGAACGAAACCTGTCAGAAGGACAAGGAGGGGCACAGTCGCTGGTTGGTGGCCAAACGGATGGAGCGGATCGAATACAAAGTGCTCATCATGAGCAACAAGGGTGGAGTCGGAAAAAGTACCTGTACGACGAACCTCGCCGTGAGTCTCGCGCTCAAAGGGTGGCATGTCGGCATTTGCGACATGGATATCCATGGCCCGAACATTCCAAAGATGGTGGGGGCCGAAGGGCAGAAACTCAAGATCAGCAGCTCAGGCGGGATTATCCCGTTTCAGGCGTATAACCTCAAAATTGCCTCCATGTCCTTCTTGTTGCAGAACTCGGACGATCCGATCATCTGGCGCGATGCGTACAAGTATGAATTCATCAACCAACTCTTGGGCGGTGTCGAGTGGCAGGATCTCAATTTTTTGTTTGTCGACTTACCTCCGGGAACCGGCAACGAATCGGTTACGACCATCGATCTGCTCGGCAATGTCAGCGGTGCAGTGATCGTGACGACGCCACAGGAAGTGGCCTTGCTGGATTCCCGCAAGTCGGTCACTTTCTGCAAAGATAGCGAAGTTCCGATCATCGGGATTGTCGAAAACATGAGCGGCTTAGAGTGCCCCCATTGTCACAACCACATCGAGGTGTTCCGGAAAGGCGGCGGGGAAGCCTCCGCGATTGATATGGGCGTGCCTTTCCTCGGGCGCATTCCTCTCGATCCCGATGTCGTGATCCAGTCCGATGCCGGCGAGCCATTTGCAATGTTCAATTCAGACACGCCCACGGCCGAGTGCTATCACGAGATTGCCAACAAGGTCGAGGCGTTCTGCAAAAAGAGCGGGTCGCTCGTGAAGATCGCGTCCCGGCAGGCACACTGATGAAGGAGAGACTGTGAAGGCCACAGACGCGACAGGGGGGCTCACGCAGCTTCAGGAAGCGCAGCGGATCGTGTTGGAAGCCGCGCCGACGTTGGGCTTGGAAAAGATTTCGATCCTTGATGCCCTTGGCCGTGTCCTCGGCGAGGACATTGTGTCGGAACGGGATAATCCACCCTGGGACAACAGCGCGATGGATGGGTTTGCGGTGCGGTGGGACGATATCAAGCAGGAGTATGCGATTCAGAAACCGGTGACGCTCACGGTGATCGAAGATGTGGCTGCAGGCAAGATGCCTTCAAAGTCCGTCGGCAAGGGCCAGGCGATTCGCATCATGACCGGAGCCCCGCTCCCGAAGGGGGCGGACACGGTCTTGAAGATCGAAGACACTGAGCATACCGCGGATTCCGTTCGCGTCTTCAAGCCGGAACAGCAAGGCGCCAACATTCGGCCTCAGGGCGAAGACGTTAAGAAGGGCGAGTGCATCATTGCAAAGGGGACCCAGATTCGTCCGGGCGAAGCGGGGATGTTGGCGATCCTCGCCAAGTCGTTCATCTTTGTCTATCAACGGCCCCGGGTGGCGATCCTTTCGACCGGTGATGAATTGGCGGATTTGGACGAGCGATTCAGCGAAGAGAAAATCATCAACTCCAATAGCTATGGGATTGCGGCAGCGGTCCAGGAGGCGGGTGGCATTCCCCTGTTGCTGGGGATTGCCAGGGATACGCCTGCGGCACTGAAGGAAAAGATTTCACATGGATTGACGGCAGATATGCTGGTGCTGTCCGGTGGCGTGTCGATGGGCGATTACGATTTCACGAAGGCGGTCTTCCACGAACTGGGCGCAGAAATGAACTTCTGGAAGTTGGCGATCAGGCCGGGTCAGCCGCTTGCCTTCGGAAAGATTCAGGGTAAGCTGGCCTTCGGCTTGCCGGGGAATCCCGTGTCCTCCATGGTGACGTTCGAGCAGCTCGTGCGGCCGGCGATGCTCAAAATGAGCGGACTCAGGAGTTACGGTCGGCCGGTTGTGCAGGCGATCTTCCAGGAGAAGTTTTCCAAACGGACGGACCGACGCCACTTTCTACGAGGTGTGCTCACGCGAGAAGACGGTGTCTTCAAGGTTCGAACGACTGGTGCGCAGGGGTCCGGGATGTTGACCTCCATGGTGAAGGCCAATTGTTTGATTGATATCCCAGTCGAAGTTGAACGAGTGAACCCGGGCGATCTGGTATCGGTTCAACTGTTGAGTGGAGAAGCCTGGGCCAGCCATTCCGAGCACATTCTCACCGGTCCTCACCGGCAGTCCTGTTGCTCATAGGGAAAGGATGCAATAGTCATCAGTCACTAGTCGATGGCGAGCATCGTTCTTGAGCGCCTTTGACCAATGACGATTGACCATTGACCAGTACACTCATGGCCGTACCTATTGTCTCGTTTGTCGGTCTGTCGAACAGCGGGAAAACCACGCTGATCGAGCGCGTGATTCCTGAGTTGGTCCGGGCCGGCTACAAGGTAGCGACGGTGAAGCATGCCGGACACGGGTTTGACCTCGATACGGAAGGGAAAGATAGCTGGCGCCACAAGCGGGCCGGCGCCAGCAGCGTGATAGTGCTCTCCAAGGGGAGTATGGCGATGTTTGCCGATGTGTCTGATCAGATGCATGTCGAAGACGTGCGGGATCGGTTTCTCGATCACACCTATGACCTGATCATAGCCGAAGGATGGAAACACGAAGGGTATCCGAAGATTGTCATCGTCCGCGAGCAGATCGGCGAAATTCCTGTTTCCACGGAAGGGCTGCTCGCGGTGGTATCGGACAAGCCCATCGATCTACATGTTCCTCTGTTCGGCCTGGACGATGTCGTCGGCGTGGCCGCCTTGATCATGAAGCAGTTCCCAAGATCGCGGTCTCGCCCGGAACAGGGGCTGGAAACCTAAGGCGGCCGTCGTCCTAGCCCTCATTATTCATGAAGGTTCGTCGCGAAAGCGCGCAGACGCGAAGCGAGACGGGCACTCGGAGGCGTAAAGCCCTGAGGCATACTCGTGCAGTATGTCGAAGGGCTGCACGGCGAGACTGCCCGTCACAGCCGCGTATCCGCGCTTGTAGCAGAAGCTTCATGAATAATGCGGGCTAACTCTTGTTGCTGGTACTCGCGCGCGTTCATCATCCTGCTAAGTGCTGATCATTCATGTCCACACCTGTCCTGCACGTCCAACATCTGGTGAAACGGTTTGGCGAGTTCGTCGCTGTCAGCGATATTTCGTTCGACATCAGACCGGGAGAAATTCTTGGATTGCTGGGCCCGAATGGGGCGGGGAAAACCACCACGATTCAGATGCTGCTTGGGGTGGTGACGCCGACCGCCGGCTCCATTCAGATGTTCGGGCTCGATCTGGCGGCTAACCGTGAGGTCATTCTGCAGCAAGTGAATTTTTCCTCGACCTATGTCTCACTGCCTCAGGCGCTCACGGTCGAGGAGAACCTATGGGTGATTGCGCGGCTGTACGGTCTGTCTCACATCCAAGAGCGGGTCGATGACATCGTGAAGCGGCTTGAGATGGGTGAGTTTCGTCATAAAGTGACGCGCAAGCTCTCTTCCGGTCAAAGCACTCGTCTTGGGCTGGCCAAGGCGTTCTTGACCGAACCGAAGATTCTATTTCTCGATGAACCGACCGCGAGTCTGGATCCCGATATCGCACAAAAGATTCGGAGCTTCCTCAAGGAGGAGCGACGATCGTCGGGACTCAGCGTGCTCTATACGTCGCATAATATGCACGAGATGGAAGAGATGTCGGATCGGATCATCTTCCTCCAGCGGGGAAAGATTGTGGCGGAGGGGACGGCGCAGGAGATTGTGGCGCGGTTTGGGCAGGCGGATTTGGAAGAAGTATTTGTGAGGTTGGCGCGGGAGAAGTAGGAGAAGAAGGGGAGAGTCTCTGTGCTCGCGCAACGCGCGGCCTCAGAAGGCTCTCGTTGGACGCGCGCAGGAGAGCCTCTCCCCTTCACCTCCGAGGCCGCTAAACTTGGGAGTGGGGGAAGGAAGAAGGATGAAAGTCCATAGAATTTATGCGTTGGTGGCGAGGCATCTGTACCTGTACCGGCGCAGCTTGCCGCGTATGATGGAAATCTTCTATTGGCCGTTTCTGGACCTCGTCATCTGGGGATTCATTACGGTCTACCTCATGAAATTTCAGGGGCAGATCCCGGGAGCGGTGACATTCTTTTTGGGGGCGTTGATACTGTGGGATATTCTGTTTCGATCTCAGCAGGGAATTACAATTTCGTTCCTGGAGGAAATTTGGGCGAGAAATCTCATGAACTTGTTCGCCAGTCCACTCAAGCCGAGCGAGTTTCTCGCCGCGACGATGGTCATGAGTATCTTCAAAGTAATGGCCGTCTCTGTGGTCATGGTTGTCTGCGCAGGCCTGTTCTACTCCTATAACATCTTCGTGATCGGGATGTGGCTTGTTCCCTTTGTTTTGAATCTCGTGATGACGGGATGGATTATCGGGGTATTGACCACGGCCCTCATCATGCGATTTGGCCAGGAAGCCGAAGTCCTGGCTTGGAGTATGGTGTTCCTGTTCCAGCCGATCTCCTGTGTGTTTTATCCGATGGAGGTGCTCCCTGGGTGGTTACAGACTATTGCCTGGATGAACCCGGCTGCTCATGTGTTTGAAGGGATGCGTGCCGTGCTCAACGCTTCTCCCGAGCCGATTGCCCATCTTGGGTGGGCGACCGGTCTCAATCTATTGTTTCTCGGTATGGTAATTGCCGCCTTCCATTGGACGTTCGAGCTTTGCCGGGAACGGGGACTGCTGGTGCGCATTGGGGAGTAAGTCGATAGGGGGCGGGTCCAGATTGCCATTTTTAAGAGGGCTATGATAGCCTAGAACTACCTTCACGCAGGGGCCTGGCGGTGAGGTGGAGCGAAACATACAGGCCTGCAGCATCGATGTTGCCTTGCTCGAGAATCTCGTCGGAAGTCAGACCTAAGTCGCCGCATCTTTTGTTTTGCGTCTTCGGCCCGCTTCTTCCCCCGTTCCTCGCGTACAAGACAATATCATCATACTCATAAGGAGGAACCCCAGATGGGTTCAAAGATTTATGTCGGTGGGTTGCCATACTCGGCGACTGAGCAGGAGTTGAGTGAACTGTTCGGGAAACATGGCGCCGTCGCTTCCGCGCGGATCATTACGGATAAGTTCACGGGACAGTCTCGCGGCTTCGGCTTCGTCGAGATGTCTTCGGATACGGAAGCGCAGGCGGCCATTACCGCTCTCAACGGTGCGGAAATGGGTGGCCGGACCTTAACGGTGAATGAAGCGCGTCCCCAGGAGCCTCGCACTGGCGGTGGTGGCGGTGGATTTGGCGGGGGCGGTGGCGGGGGTCGTAGTGGTGGCGGCGGTAAGCGCGATCGCTGGTAATCCTTATTCGCGAATGTGAACGGGGCTGTTATCGTCACGATGGCAGCCCCGTTTTGCGTGTTGCTGCGGGACGAGAGATGGTCGTCGTCAGCTAATCAACCCACCCATCACCGGCATTTTGGATTTCGGGCCGGCCCGCTGTCAGACTTTCGATCGAAGGCGGAGACGCGTGAAGAGTCTGTCGCACGAGTGCCATCAGGGCTTGGTGCTCAAACGGTTTGGGAAGAAATGGGAGGTCCCCCCGGCGTATGCCGTACCCTGCCAAAGCCTGGTCGATATTGCCTGACATGAGGATCACTCGCAGGTCTTTTCGCATGTGGAGCGCGCGGACAGCCAGGTCGTGGCCGTTCACATGGGGGAATTGATTGGTGCTTGAGGCCAATTGAAAGCCTGGAGGGGGGAGAATGAGGTCTGTTATCAGCAGATCGATGGGCCCTTCGTGTTGCATGCAGATTTTGAGGGCCTCTGAACTGCCGTCGGTATCTAGGACTGAAAAGCCTGCCTGTTGAAGTATAGTCTTGCACAGCTTCGTGATGGCCAATTCGTCATCGACCACCAGGATGGTTGGGGACACGGATCGAGGCACGAAGTCCTGCTGTCTTGACATAATGTGGTTACCTTGCCAACAGCATAGTACCCGACAGAGTCCATGGCGAGATAATCCACGTTTCTAGCAGCATGGATTAGGGAAAGATGAGGAGATACCATATGGGCACCGTAGCATGGTAAGGAAATGAGCGGAAGGCAGTGCAAGGTTCGAACAGTTACTCATGAGCCAATCGGGCATTGAGTGCATCCAGCCGTTTCTTCTCCAGACTCACGTGCAGTGATTTCTCCTGGGTGACGATGACGGTCCCTGGCGCCTGGCCCTTCGCTTTCTTGACCCACTTGCGTCTCGTGTAGATGACGTCGCCTTTCCCGCTTTTCTTCAAATCGCTATAGAGCAGCGCAAGCGTGGCGGCGTCTCGTATCGTCTCGGGCGGCGGATCGTTCCCTTTGCCCAAGCGCACCACGACGTGTGAGCCAGGCGTGCCGCGGGCATGCAGCCAGAGGTCGTCGCTCTTGGCGAGGCCGAACGTCAGCTCGTCGTTCTCTCGCGCGTTTCTTCCGACATAAATCGCCAAACCGTCTGATGAGGTGAAGCGACGGAATGGACCCTGACGTTGTTCCTGATGACCCTTTCCTCCGCCTGTCCGTGAGTGGGTTCGAGTTCGCGCGATCGGACGCGGTATGTCGGGCGGCTGCCAGACTCCCTGTTCGATAGCAGTTAATTCTCGGCGGAGAGTCTCCAACTCCTTCTGCCCTTCTCCGATGCGTGGGTGCAGCTCCCGCTCTGCAGCCAGGTGCTTCCGATGCTTTCTGAAGTAGTCGTCCATATTGCCCTGGGGAGTTTTGGTCTGGTCGAGCGGGATCGTCAGGTTGGGAAGCTCCTCATCGAAGTAATCCACCAGGGTGACATCGGTCTGGCCCTTGCG
>DASVEA010000165.1:0-4414 GCA_036380815.1 Nitrospiraceae bacterium | reverse complement strand
CTTGTCGAGTCGGCCGATCGGGAAGATCCGCTCCGGATGGCCGATCTCCGCAATGATGTTACGAGGCACATGCGACTCACTGGTCGTCGTCACACCCACCGGCTTGTAATACTTGATATAGAGCGAAGACGTCCCCCAGGGAATCACCTGTCCATCTCGCGCGATGACGTCGTCAGGACCGACCTGATCTCCCAAGCGGGCCACCCGATGATTGATGGTCACGCGACCGGATTCGATCAGGCGATCGGCCTCCCGCCGAGAACAGATGCCGTGGTGTGTAAAAAACTTATTGATGCGAAGCTGATCGGTCACAGGGTGACAAGCCGTTTTAGTGGACGCGACGGCCCGCTTTAATCCGTCCCAGCATGCGGTAGATCAATCGGGCGATACAAAACTGGGGAGCGACAAACCCTTCGATCGGGGCCAACTCGCTGATATCCATTCCGAGAATACCCGGTCCATTGGCCAAGGCCGTCGCAAGGTTCACCATGTCGTACCACCCCAACCCGCCAGGCTCGGGAGTGCCGAGCGCGGGGACCAGCGAGGCGTCAAGCCCGTCACAATCGAAGGTCAGGTATACCGGCCCACGACAGGCCTTCACGACATCGGGAACCCAACGGGAAGCCTTGCCTTCGGAGGGGCCGGACGGGTCAAGAATCTCGGCGGCAAAGAACGTGGCAATTCGATCGGTGCTTTTAATGCGATCGATTTCCTCGGGAGAAATGGAACGAATGCCGACTTGGACTAACGGCAACCCGTCGTCGACTACTCGGGCCATCACGCTGGCGTGGCTATACGGGTTTCCTTGATAGGCCTTCCGCAAGTCGCCATGCGCATCGATCTGCACCACACAAAGATCAGGATAGCGTCGGGCGTGGGCTCGGATGGCCCCTAGCGCGCCGGTATGCTCCCCGGTCAAGGTGATGACAAACCGCCCGGTACCGACATAGGAAGTGACAAACGCCTCAATCGCATCCACTGCCTGCTGATCAACTTTGCCGTCAAGATCGAGTGAGCGGATGGTGGCAACCCCGCCCCACTCTCGATAGGGCTCACACCGGAGTGTTTCGTCGTATAACTCGACTTGTTGAGACGCCTCGATGATGGCTGATGGGCCTCGATCGGAGCCCCGCACATAGCTGGAGGTATGTTCGTAGGGCACAGGTAGGACGTAGACACCCGCCTGATCAGGATGGCACCAGGGCTCCTCGAGCCCAAGAAAGTTTTGGTCGATACCTTCCCATCCGGCGGGAAGCGTCATGGGCGTATGCTCACGCGGCAGAACTAACGACGCCGCTTCGGCAGATTTTCTTCCGGGATGAACACTGCCAATGCGATCACCGTCGTCCAGCGATTGGGTTTTCCGATAGCGGACTGGGTGATGTTGAGGGTCCGAACGATCTTGCCGGCCATTTTGAAGACTTGTTCCCGTTCTTTCCACGCGATGTTCGGATCGAACCCGACACCGAGCGTCGTGGCCAACATCTGCGCGGCCAAATCTTCCGTATACTCGCCCGTCTCTTCATCGGTTTCACCATGCGCATGGTGTTCGGACAGATACCCGTAGGTTCGACGATCGGTCGGAATCGCTAACCCAATCGACGCGGAGGCCAGGCGATTCCGTTCATTCGTTTCCGAGCGCGCCATCACGCAGAACGTGATTTCACCAGGGTTCAGTAACTTCTCGCCGCGCGCACGCGGGATAATTTTGCAATTCGGCGGATAAATCGACGACACCGTGACGAGGTTACAATAGGCGACGCCGGCGCTACGCAAGGCTTGCTCGAAGGAGGCCAGCTTTTCTTTGTGGACTCCGACGCCTCGCGTCAAAAACATCTGCGTAGGTACCATCGTTTCTTCTCCTTAGTTCGTCCGACCAACCGGGTGACGGGCGCCTCGTTATCTGAAATGTACGTCCACGGTAAATCTCATATAGGCACAGGGTCGCTGTTGTACCAAGATTGGCAACGCTTCGCAATATCCTGCGGCAATTTTTCTGACAGGATGCTGAAAAAGTCCGCCAGCATCGTTTTTGCCTCGACAGCATCCTCAACGTAGCCAGGGGCTACGCTTCCGGTGCTTCCATCGGCTGCGGCCTTGCTGGACGGCCATTTTGAGCATCCAGAGGGAGTGTGCTCCCCGTTGCGCCACACGTACAGACCCTGAAGATATTCCCGCATCCTGTTAAGTCGCGGCAGGTGATTTGAGGTTCAACACCAGCATGCGGGGCTCGGTCATATCCTCGATCGCGGCCCGAACCCCTTCACGCCCGACCCCGGAATCTTTCACGCCACCGTACGGCATATGGTCGGTGCGAAATGTCGGAATCTCGTTTGCAAGCACGGCCCCAACTTCAAGGTGCCGGAAGGCATGAAAGATTTTATTCACATCCTGAGTGAACACCCCGGCTTGGAGCCCATAGACAGACTGGTTAAGCGCCGTAATCGCTTCACCGAAATGCCGGTAGGGCGTCATGGTCACCACTGGCCCAAATACCTCCTGACAAGAGACTTTCATCGTTGGCGTGACGTGTGAGAGCACAGTTGCCTCCATCACCGAGCCCATGCGTTTGCCTCCCAGAAGCACCCGCGCCCCTTGCGACACGGCTTCCCCGACCCACGCCTCGACACGATGGGTCGCATCCGGATCGATCAGCGGTCCGACCACCGTCGAATCGTCGCTCGGATCGCCGGCTTTCAGACGCGCGACTTGTAACAGAAGTTTCGTGGTGAAGAGGTCCGCGATGGAATGATGGACAAAGATTCGCTGAACGGAGATACAGGTCTGACCGGCATACCCGAACCCGCCGACTGCGCAACGCTGTGCGGCAAACTCGAGATCGGCATCGGGCTCCACGATCACGCCCGCGTTTCCGCCTAGCTCCAACACCACCTTCTTCTTCCCGCACTTGGCCTTCAGCATCCATCCCACGGCGGCGCTGCCGGTAAAGCTCAGGAGTTTGAAGCGAGGATCGACAACAAGCTGTTCTGCCAGCTTGTTGTCGCAGGGCAGGATGTTGAGTGCGCCAGGAGGAAGTCCAGCCTCCAGGACCACTTCGCCCAAGAGTAATGCGGTCAGGGGTGTCTGTGGCGCCGGCTTTATAAGAATAGAATTGCCGGCGGCCAGAGCCGGAGCGACCTTGTGGGCCACAAGATTCAGGGGAAAATTGAAGGGAGTGATTCCGAGCACCGGACCGATCGGAACCCGACGGAGAATGCCGAGATGGGAATCCGTCCCCGGCGTCCAGTCGAGAGGGATCACCTCGCCGGGAATGCGCTTGGCCTCTTCAGCCGCAATGGTAAAGGTCTGGACAGCCCGATTCACCTCACGCTTCGAGTCGGCAATCGGTTTGCCGGCTTCAGCCGTCATCAGGCGGGCAAATTCCTCGCGACGGTCATAGAGCCCGCCCGCGATCTTTTGCAACACATGATAGCGCGCGTGGGAGGGCAAAGCCCCCATGACGGCAGCGGCATCGACCGTCGATTGAATCGCAGCCTCGGCGTCGGCGGAACTCGCGTTCGACACCTCGGCGAGTAGCTGACCTGTAAACGGATTGTTTACGGGGACAACGGTCTCCCCGTGCCGCCACAGACCTCCAATCAAGAATGGACGTGGTTCTTGCACGAGAGACGCCCCGCGGGTGGTGAAGACTTAGCAGGATGCTGAAAAAGTCCGCCAGCAGCGTTCTCGCATCGTTCAGACCCTCTACGTACCCAGAGGGTACGCCTCGGCCCTTCACTCGCTGCGGCCTTGCTGGACGAACTTTTTGAGCATCCTGCTGATTCGTGGCCTGTTGACTCAGACATGCGGACCATTGGATTTCCGGCAGGCCGGCCTCGTTTTTTCACCGCCTGTCAGTCGGCGGACTTAACCGATGCCACAGGCGCTGACTCAAGATTGGCACCCTGTTGGGCGACACCGGCTTTGGCAACCAAATCCTCTGTGCCCCAATCACGAATGGCCTCAAGCGTGAAAGCCTCATAGGTCGAAACGCCGTGGCACGTCGGGCAATCCGGCATCGGCACTTTGCGATAGAAAACTTCCGACAAGCACGACATGCACATCCAATAGGCTGGCTCCCCCTCGGGTTGCGGAACAGACCAAAACGATTGTGTTGCAGACATTGGTAATCCTTAGTGAATGATGAATTGACTGTTCTGTGCCACCGCCATCGACCCGTGAGGCTCGGTGGGTTCTCCCTGGGAGTGTGGGGCAGTGGCCAACATGCGATCAATCTCCACGGAAAATTCATCGAACGGGAATGCGCCGGGAATCGCAATGGCCGGCTCCTTCTCAGTGGGTCCACCGGCCGTTCGGATCAGAATAAAACCGGGGGTGCCATGAAATCCCCACCCGTTCGCCTCTTGGCGATCCTGGAAAATGGATTCGAGATATTGCCGCTCGTCGAAACACT
>DASVEA010000164.1:0-2040 GCA_036380815.1 Nitrospiraceae bacterium | reverse complement strand
CGTGAGGAGTTTCAGCGGCTCGGCATCTTGGGTGATTGGCAGCATCCCTATCTCACGATGAATCCTAGCTATGAGGCCACGATCATTCGCGAGTTCGGTAAATTCGTGGAGCGGGGAGGCGTCTATAAGGGACTGAAGCCGGTGCTCTGGTGCACGGTGGACCAAACTGCCCTGGCCGAGGCGGAAGTCGAATACGAAGATCACACGTCTCCCTCGATTTATGTGAAGTTCCCATTGGTCACGTCGCCCGCTGTGCTCAGCAAGACGTTTCCCGGCATCTCGTTTCCCGTCGGTATCAAGTTGGTCTCCATCATGATCTGGACGACCACGCCATGGACACTCCCGGCCAATCAAGCGGTCTGTCTCCATGGCGATATCGACTATGCGTTTGTCCAGGTAGGCGCGGAGGTGCTGATCGTTGCGGAGAAGCTTGTTGAGGCCGTAATGAAGGCCTGCCGGCTTGAAGGGGCTCGAGTGGTCGGGGTGAAGAAGGGGAGAGAAGGGTTCGAAGGGCTCGAGACACAACGGCCCCTGACCACCGGCCTGTCACCAATTCTGCTCGGCGACTTCGTGACCCTCGATCAGGGAACCGGCTGTGTTCATATTGCGCCGGGTCACGGCATGGAAGACTACATCCTCGTCCTTGAGCACAATAGCAAGGCCTCGCCAGGCGAACGGTTGGAGATTCTGGCGCCGGTCGACAACGGCGGGCGGTTTACTGACGTCGTGAAAGAATTTGCCGGCCAGCATGTGTTGAAGGCGAATCCGAAGATTGTGGAGTTCCTGCAGGCCAACGGACGTTTGTTGGGTTATGGCTCATTGAATCACTCCTATCCGCATTGTTGGCGCTGCAAGAATCCTGTCATCTTCCGCGCCACCGAACAGTGGTTTGTGTCGATGGAGACGAACGAGCTTCGGAAAGAGGCGCTGGCGGAGATCGAACGGGTCCGCTGGATTCCAGCTTATGGCCGTGATCGGATCAACGGAATGATCGAGAATCGCCCCGACTGGTGTTTGTCGCGTCAGCGTGTTTGGGGCGTGCCGATTCCCGGTTTTACCTGTATGGGATGCCGTTCTGTGCTGGCCGATCCGATCGTGATCGAGCACATTGCGACGTTGATGGAATCCAAAGGGGCCGATGTGTGGTTTGAGCGATCGGCTGCCGATCTGTTGCCCAAGGGCACGACCTGTTCGAAGTGTGGCGGGACCGCATTTGAAAAGGAAAGGGATATTCTTGATGTGTGGTTCGAGTCGGGAGTCAGTTACGCGGCGGTGTTGAAAGAACGGAAGTGGTGGCCGGCCGATCTCTATCTCGAAGGGTCGGATCAGCATCGGGGCTGGTTCCACAGCGCATTACTGGCGGGAGTGGTGACTGACGGCCGTGCTCCTTACAAGTCTGTGCTGACGCACGGCTTTGTACTGGACGGGGCCGGTAAGAAGATGTCGAAATCAGCCGGCAACGTGGTGGCGCCACAAGATGTCATCAAACAATCGGGGGCGGAGATTCTCCGTCTGTGGGTGGCAGCACAGGACTATCGCGAAGATCTTCGAATCTCCCAGGAGATTCTGAATCAGCTCGTCGAGGTTTACCGAAAGATTAGGAATACCTGCCGGTTTATGCTCAGTAACCTCTTTGATTTTGACTCTGATGCCCATCGTGTTCCCTTTGATCAGCTACCCGAACTCGATCGTTGGGCTTTGCTCAAGCTCTACAATCTAGCCAAGACTATCAAGAAGAGCTACGAAGATTTTGATTTTCGTCAAATCATTCATGAGCTTGATTATTTCTGCACGGTGTATATGAGCGCCGTGTATCTCGACATTCTCAAGGATAGGCTTTATACGTTCCGGGCGGATTCGCCCTTGCGTCGGGGGTCGCAGACGGTGCTCTTCGAGATCGTCCTCGCCATGACGAAGCTGATGGCTCCGGTGTTGAGTTTTACGGCCGAAGAAATCTGGCGGATTTTGGCCGCGCAGCAGGGAGGGCGTCTCGGAGTGAGCAGTGTCCATCTGAGCGCGTGCCCGGATATCGATCCCCAA
>DASVEA010000163.1:0-2608 GCA_036380815.1 Nitrospiraceae bacterium | reverse complement strand
GACTAACCACTGTGCTCGACCCAACGATTGATAGCGCCCCGAATTGTGGACGGAAACAGACCCCTCATGGTCCGGTAAAGTGGGAGAACGAGCCGAGCGAGACGCGGGAGGGAGGTGCGCCAGCGAAACCAGGCTGGTGGGGTCATGACCATAGAACTCGGATTACGGCACAGCATCAAGCCATACCGCCAGCGTTCCCACCACGAATCTTTCAAGGAAAAATAGAGCAAGACTGCCTGTTCCTCGTTCACACCGACATGAGGAACTGCCAGCAAAGTCGATGGCATACGGTGGGAAAACATTTGCACATCTGAATCGGCAGAGAGCCGCGCGAGAACTGCATCGGGCAGCGGCACATCAAGCAATCGATGCGCGAGGGACAATCCCATGAGCACCAGGCGTCGGCAGCGCCACGTCGATGCCCTCGAGAAGATCCGATCCCAGTCCATGTCATCGTGTGCGCGCAGCAGCTCGGCGACATCGCACATCCATTTGAGCGCTTCCCACGCGTGCTTCGACCCATGGACACACAGGACGATTAACAGATCTTCTGGCGTCAATCCTTGTACCGTCTTGTTCGCAAGAGGAACAGCCGTTCGATGCTTCCAGAACTCGGGACGATCCAACTGAAACACAAAGTGCTGGTGTGCCATCACCGACTGGAGATCGACACGAAAGAGTGTCCGCTTCTTGATAAACACATGGTAAGGCCCTTCCTCGTGGTCCGTCTTACCAGGTTTAGATGAATGGTTTCTCCTCTCATAGCCTTGAGCCAGTAACACAGCCTGTGCTTCTGCAATGGAGCCTTTGGGAACAAGCAGATCCAGGTCGGTAAAGTCTCGAAGGGTCAGATCGCCATACGCCGACACAGCCAGGGTCGCCCCTTTGATGGGAATGACCGGCACTCCATGTGCGGCAAATGCCTCGCACAAGACGACGAGTTCCTGAGCGAGCAACCGGTTGAGCAAGGCACCGGCTTGCGTCCTCTGGCGTAACCGAGCCAACGATTCGGCGGGCACGAGGTCGGAACAAAGCGTGGACAGATTCCGATACAACAGTGGGCCAACACCATGATACCCGGCCAGCTCGAGGACGCCTCCCCAGTCAATTGACTCTTGCACTCTCTGCCGGATACGTGCCTTGAGCGCATCTGTCACAACCGTACGGGCACACCAGACCAAGAGCTCCGATTCCGGTCTCGACGAGAACTGTCTAGAGGTGGGCTGTATCGTCATCATTGTCTCTGCTCAAGAAGCGGCGTGATCAACCTCGGTAAGTCGAGGATATCGCGGCCGAAATGCAAACGGTAACAGTCCACCTGCTGCACCAGTCTCGCTAAGACCTGAAATTCTCGTCTAGCCACCTCAGGATCGTAGACCAATAGAGACTGAGGGAGAAGGACTTCCAGTGCTCGGCTCTTAGGGAGAAGCTCAAGGTGACTGTGAGGGGCATCGACGACATGGGGGAACAGTACCATGGCCGGCTGACAGCAGTCGCCCACCGAAGTCGGATACAGATCCTCGGCATGAAAGGACCGCTTGGGCGAACCGAGATGAAGTATGTGATCTGGAGCATTCCGGAGCTCCGGGAAAAATGCCGTCGTCGCTTCGGTCACAGCTATCTTGATGGGAAAGGGAAGCATCTCCACATGAGTTCCGGCATCTCGAATCAACGGATGATCATCCGACAAATAGCGATAGCCCGAGCGGAGCAGCGAGATAAAGGACGTCGTCTTGCCGCGTCCGCTATTCCCTGGAATCAAGACCCCGCGCCCATGCTTCTCCAGCGCAGTCGCATGAATCGTGTAGAGCCTCCGGTGTCGTAAGAGTTCGATCAAAGTGAGGTGAAACAAATATTCGATTAAGTTCGCTTGCATGGTTTCCGGCTTAATCAGATAGCCATCTGCCCTGCCCTGCACACCATCCATCACCAGGACTCCGAAATCTAAAAAGTCCGCGATCAAGCGCCCTCCGTCCTGAACCACTTTGTAGGGCAACCCGGTCTCCCGCCGATCCCCGATCGCTGCACCCGTTCCGGAAGATAGTTGGCGCGCCGAGGATGACATCGTCAGCGGAATGTCCGCCCGATCCTGCACCGCCCGAAAACACAACGAGAGCGGGACTGACTCCTCGAGCGATTCCCGCCGAAAATGCTTCAGCAACTCGTTCACCGGTGGGGCCAACAGAGGCGACGCCGTGGCATATCTCACCGAAGCTCCGTAGACGGAAAACAGATACTCGGTCATAGGCTCTTCTACCGCGGTCATCGTCATGCTGTCCCTCCACTGATATTCATCACGCGCTCCCCTGACGCAGGTTGAGAAGGGAGTGCGCTTGCAGTGGGTCCGACCTGGGCCTGTCCCCCTCATTCTGATGTTTTTCTATTTGCGCGACGGCACGAACCGACAAGTCAGCACCAACAAAGAATGACGTACAAAGAGCAAATCTGCATCTTCTAAAAATGTAGCCCGACCTTGTATTTCTGCATAGATCCTCAAAGGCTGGGGAAGACCCCTACCTTCGTAAACTGCCGGCCTGGAGCCTGGTCAATCGTTCACCGAAGGGGATGTGTTGCGACGATGGCAGAAGAGAAGTCCCCTTCACATACT